>PFWI01000231.1 GCA_002791075.1 bacterium (Candidatus Ratteibacteria) CG_4_9_14_3_um_filter_41_21
AATGCCTGGTGCATTATAGGTGCAAACTACTGGTGCATTATACCCTGCCCAATGACACAAGGTATCCTTATCAAGATTACTTACTATATAAACGAGATGAGAAGACCTTACCGCAAGAAGGTGAAAATAAAATGTTCTTTAAAGAGAAAGAATTTGAAAAATGGAGAAATTTTGAAGATGTAGAGGCAATATTTTTGCGTGATTGGGTTGATGTTCATTTACCTGTAAAAAGCATTGATGAAGAAAAAGGAATTGTTACCTTTAAAAAATATAGTCGTAGAGCTTTATTTGATGGAGACCGCCCCGGAAGATATTATATTGAAAATGCTTTTGAGTTTTTAAAATATCCAGGGCAATGGTATCTGGACAGAAAAAATGGAGTTTTTTATTATCTTCCGGCTATTAGAGAAAAAAATGGAAAATGTGAGATTATTTATCCTGTCCTCTCAGAGATTTTGAGGTTAGAAGGAAACCCAGAGGAAGATAAATTTGTAAAATATATCAATTTCAGAAATTTAACCTTTTCGCATACTAACTGGGAATTATCTGAAAATGATGCAGGAGATTATCAAGCTGCTAATACGGTACCAGGAGCAATCTATGCCGAAGGAACACAACACTGTATATTTGAGGGTTGTAGTTTTTCTCACCTTGGCAACTACGGCATTGAGTTAGCCAGAGGATGTAAAGACAATCTTATTTCAAACTGCAACATTCTTGACCTGGGAGCCGGTGGAATAAGGATAGGAGAATTTATAGGGAAAGAAGATGTTAAAAAATTACAAAAGAAGCCTCTTGCTCATACCACAAGTAACAGAGTAATAAACTGTCATATTTATAATGGAGGGAATATTTTCCACCAAGCCTGTGGAATATTAGTTGGACAAAGTTCGGGTAACTTAATTTCACGAAATCATATCCACGGCTTTTTCTATACAGGTATTTCAATTGGCTGGACATGGGGATATGGTCTATCTCTTGCGAGAGATAACATTGTTGAGTATAACCATATACATCATATTGGTCTTAAATTAAATGGAGAAGGTCCTATTCTAAGTGATATGGGAGGAGTTTATACTCTGGGCATCCAGCCAGGAACAATAATAAGACATAATCTCTTTCATGATCTAGCCGGATACCGATATGGTGGATGGGGAATCTATTTTGATGAAGGAAGTACACATATTGTTGCTGAAAATAATCTAGTTTATAACACAACCCATGGAGGATTTCATCAGCATTACGGAAAGGAAAATATTGTGAGGAATAATATTTTTGCTTATGGAAGATACTGTCAATTAAAAATTTCAAGACCAGAAAATCATTTAAGACTCATATTTGAAAGGAATATCGTAATTGGAAGAACGGGAAGATTTTTGGATGGTAATATCGATTTTAATTTTAAGTTTAACAAAAATTTGTACTGGAAAGATGAACAAGGAGAAATTAAATTTGGAGATTATAGTTGGGAAGAATGGAGGAATAAAGGAATGGATAAAAATTCTTTAATTTTAGACCCATTATTTATAAATCCAAAGAAGTATAATTTTAACCTTGAGAAAAATTCACCTGCATTTAAACTTGGTTTTAAGCCAATTATATTGGCAAGAAATGAACATTGATGAAGATAAGCTTTCATTTTTAGAAGAATTAACCAGGGATGTAGTTGGTGAGTCTCGCATTTTCCCAGAACAGGAACTATTAGAAGATGTTGGGGTTCCAGTTAGGAAGAATACAACTGGTATAACTCTGATTCGTCCTGGTGGAAGGACCTGTTACCCTGCCTTCTGGATAAGAGACCTTGCCATGGATTTGGAGAGTGGGCTGATAACTGTAGATGAACTGAAAGGAATGCTTCTTCTGACCGCTCAATCTCAAAGAGGTGCTGAACCCTGGCATTTAGATACGAAAGCAGTAGTTCCTCCTTTTGCCATCCCGGATCACATTCTCTTAAATGGAGAACCGGTTTTCTTTCCTGGCACCTATTCCTCTGGACCTGACCAGGGTGGAGTGCAATTCGGCTATCAGCCTCCATTTGATGATAACTATTACTTTATTGAAATGGCCTATCATTATCTACAGATGAGTGAGGATAAATCTCTTTTTCAAATTAAAGTGAAGGGAATTTCTCTTTTAGAACGTTTGCATAAAGCATTTTCTGTTCCTCCCTCTGATAAAACAACGGGAATAGTAGTAACTACAGAAAAAGATAGAGGGGTTAATTTTGGATTCTTTGATGGTGTATATCAGACCGGTTATCTTCTCTTTGCTTCTCTACTTAGATTCCGTGCCACACTTTGTATGAAAACTATCTGTGAAAGGTTGGGTGAAATAAATAAAGCAAAACAGTATCACAAGGAAGCAGACAAGATTAAAAAATCTATTCCCGAAGTTTTCGCCACTTCATCGGGCTGGCTAAATGCTACAACCGGTATATGTAAACAGCATGATGTGTGGGGGACAGCATATGCAATCTATATCAGTGCTCTTGAAGGAAATATCCGCCAAAAGGCACTTTCTGCCATCAATGATGCTTACCGCTCCGGGATAATGTGTTACCAAGGCAATGTGCGTCAAATTTTGACTACTGCGAACTATAGTGAAAGATCAGCATGGGAGAAAGCCTTGTCTCCTATCAACCGATACCAGAATGGCGCCTATTGGGGAACTGCTTCTGGATGGGTCTTTTGCGCTCTTTATCAAGCCGATAAAGAATCATTTAGCAAAATGGTCAATGAGTATAGTATATCGATGAATTAACAGAAGGGGATTATCGCAAAGGTAAAGAATACGGTTCTCCCTGGGAGTGTTTTCACCCAGACGGAAACTGGAGACAGAACTCAGTTTATAAAACAAGTGTTACTCTTCCATTCACATCTTTGAAAAGGATTGGTCTATATGATTAAAATAGAGGAGAAAAATGAGCAATTTGAAAGGAATGAAGAGAAATCGGCCGCAAAACAGATTGTGTGGCGACCTTCCAAAGATTGGCATTCGCCCGACAATTGATGGACGAAGAAAGGGGGTAAGGGAATTCCTGGAAAAGCAGACGATGAATATGGCAAAATCGGCAGCGAAATTTTTGACCGAAAATCTAAAGTATGCCAATGGGATGCCGGTGACAATGTCTAGAATAAATATCATTAAAGGACTCGGTCCGGTACTGCAGATTGCGGAAGGAGAAACGGTGGATTTGCCAAAAGGTGTACATAGAATCCTGAATGAACGGACCGACCCTACCTGGCCAACCACCTGGTTTGTACCAAGATTGACCGGAAAAGGTCCCTTTAAGGATGTCTACTCGGTGATGAACAATTGGGGCGCTAACCATGGAGCGGTCAGTTATGGACATATCGGCGCAGATTTGATCACCCTTGCCTCCATCCTGCGGATACCGGTATGTATGCACAACGTTCCCGAGGAAAGGATTTTCCGGCCAAGCGCCTGGAATGGTTTTGGGATGGACCCAGAAGGAGCAGACTTTAGAGCCTGTAGCAATTTTGGTCCATTATATGGTGTCTAATAATTAAAGATAATCTTTTTCCCTGTCCCGGACCCTGGCAACCCTTTAAATAATAAGTGGATTTTGTCCCTGCCAGTTGACAGAATATCTTAAAGAGAGGTAAACTAAATATTATGGTCTCAGATCAAGAAACTATTTCTTCCTGGCGAATGAAAGCAATAAAAGAAAAGATGCTCCTTAAGGAGTCCAGGGAAAGAGCAAAGAAGATAGCAAAAAAGTGTGCCCTTCATCTGGCAAAAAAGTATCGGATAAAGAAGGCTTATTTGATAGGTTCTTCTGTCGGTATGAGCACATTTCATCATTATTCGGATATTGATCTTCTAATCGTGGGATTAAAACCGGAACTCTATTTTCGGGCCCTCGCTGAAATCTATAGATTTTTGCCCAAAGGGTCAGAATTAGACCTTATTCCCTGGGAAGATGCCCATGAAGAGATAAAAGAGCGTGCTACTACCGAAGGAGAAATCCTTTATGAAAAACCACTTTAAAATTCTGAAGGCGGATATCAAAAGGGAGTTAGCAAGTTTAGAGAGCCTAAAGCTCGAGTTAGCCAAAGTATATCCTAAGTCAATTGAACTTTCTATAAAGATTAGAACAACTGCTGGCATTCTCCATGACTTTTATACTGGGATTGAAAAAATATTCCAAAGAATTGCCACCGAGATGGATGGCGAAATTCCTAAGGGGGAAGATTGGCATATTGACCTCTTGAAACGAATGGCCATTTCCTTACCACAGATAAGGCCAGAAGTAATAGGAGAAAAATTGGCGAGAGAATTGGAAGAATATTTGCGTTTCCGACACCTTTTCCGAAATATCTATGGGTTTGGCCTGCGCTGGGAGAGAATTGCTACTTTGGCAAAAGCGCTTCCCAAGATATTAAAAAAATTTGAAGCTGCCTTACAAAAGTTCTTCCAATTTTTGGACAAACTATCTAAAAACATGCCCAAATAATCTTCTTTTCTCTCTGCCGGCCCTGGAAACTCTTACAAGTGGTGGATATAGTGTATAATCTATATAACAATAGTTTATAGTCTATAAGATGAAACAAACAATTTCAAGAATCAGAGAGGTGCAGAAACTTGTCCTGAACATTTTTTCCAAAGAAGCCGGAGATTTTGCACTTGCCGGCGGTACAGCGCTTGAGTTGTATTATTTACATCATCGTTTTTCTGCAGATTTGGACTTTTTCTCTCCAAAGTATGATACCTCGGAGATAGACCATTTGATTTCTGTATTGAAAAAACATGTGGACGAAAGGATCTACATGGAATCTGATTTTGTTGCAACAAATAAAGCAAAGGTCAGATTTTATACTATTCCGGTTAAGAACTCGCCGAGACCTTTAAAAATTGATTTTATTGAGGACGTCCTTTTTGATGAGCCGGCGGTTCTGGAAATTGAGAACGTCCGGGTATATAGTGTGGAAAATATATATTTGCAGAAAGTTGTGGCTATTGCTGGAACCAAGATTGAAACAGATGAGATAGGCCGGCAGGTTATGGAGGGTCGCGGGGAAGCACGGGATGTCTTTGATGTGTATATGCTTTCAAAAAATATACAACCTCTGCATATATTTCTGCGCCGTGTTCCGGATCCGTGGCAAAAGGGAACGGTCCATTGGTACCGAACTTTTTCCCGGCAGGACCTTAAACTGGCGTTAATTGACCTAAATATCTATGATACAAAGTTTAGTTCTACCGAGATGATTGTCTATTTGGAGAATGAGATAAAACAATTCATAAAAGAGTTACTTGAAGAATGATTATTGCCAAATATTTCTGGGATTTAAAAGAACAGGCACTGGAAGAAGCGGGAAGAATTCTAAAGAATCCGAAGCATCCCAAATTTTCTCAACGGATGGTTACTTTTTTGTCGCGTTGCGATAAACCGAAGGAACTTTTCTCAGTAATCCCTAAGAAAAAGTTTGTGGAAGTCTGGCCACAGGTTAGAACATACTGGGTGAAGCGTATACGACATTCTGATTTTAGGGACTGGTGGGAAACGATATATGAACAGGTCTTACAGCAGGAGCAACAAAAACAAAAAAAACCAAAGGGCGAGACTGCAGTTTTCTTCCACAAATTCGGCAGGGTGATTAAAGAAGCAAGAATCGGAAAGGGGTTAAGTCAAAAACAAGTGGCCTTGGCTGTAAGAATGAAGCAGCCGGATATTTCCGGAATTGAAGAAGGGAAGAAAAATATTACCCTGTTTACGATGATTCGTCTGTGTAAGATTTTGGGAATCAAGAAGATAGATATAAGTTGACCAACCTCCTCTCCAAATTCCGTCACTCATTAATTACGCTATCTTTAGTAGAATATGCGGGAGGGTTAACTCCCTATGAATTGCTCACAGCAAATGAAAGCAAAAAATAAGGTCATTGGGGTGCTTCTCTTTGAAGTCATCTTTGGGTTTAACTTCCGGGTTGCGGTTAGCTAAAACATCGGAGAGACCTTTAATGATTTCTTCTATCTCACTTCGGGTAAACTTAGAGCAGATCCAGATAACAAAACGAACTATTTTTTTATTCATTGGTTTGCCTCCAATGCCCCACCTGCCTGCTTGCCGTCAAGCAGACTATAAAAGGTGGGTGGGGCAGCAAACCAATTTTACAAATTAACAGGTTGATATGCAGTAATAGGTTAGTTTCTCTAAAACTATTACTGATTACAGAGATTAAACTTCTTGATTA
>PFWI01000126.1 GCA_002791075.1 bacterium (Candidatus Ratteibacteria) CG_4_9_14_3_um_filter_41_21
AATATGTCAGATATAGGATTGGACCTCCGGCTAAGTTTATCCCAATCTATAGCGGAATTGAGAAGAGAAAATTTGCACCCCCGCCTACCTCCCCCCTCAGTTCCCTCACCTCTTATCCTCTCCCCTGGGGGAGAGGAAGGGAAGGAGAGGGTAGGAAATGGGGAAGACTTAATCGAGAGGAGAAGAAGGAGTTAGGAATTCCTTCGGAAGTAAAAATAGTTGGAACAATCGGCAGATTAGAACCGGTCAAGGGACATTCCTATTTCTTAAAAGCAGCAAAACTAATTATTGCCGACCTCCGGTTTCAGGAGACAAGATTTCTTCTGGCCGGGAGCGGCTCTTTAAGGAAAAAATTAGAAAGGGAAGCAATCTCTCTGGGCATCAAGGAGAATGTTCTGTTCTTAGGATGGAGGGAAGATATTGTCGAAATTCTGGACATCCTTGACATCTTTGTTCTCCCTTCTTTGAATGAAGGAATGGCTCGGGTTATCCTGGAAGCGATGTTGATGGCAAAGCCGGTTGTTGCCAGTAATGTTGGCGGTATCCCGGATATTGTTGAGGATGAAAAAACCGGCCTGCTTGTCCCTCCGGGAGATTTTAAAGGTTTATCGGAAGCAATAATTAAATTGTTAAAAGAGCCGGAGCAGGCAAGAGAGATGGGGAGAAGAGGGAAGGAAAAAGCAGAGAAAGAAGAGTTTACGGCGGATGGGATGGTAAAAAAGATTGAGAAATTATATGAGAGGGCAATTAATGAGAAAAGGGTCGGATAAATCCGACCCCTACAAAAGATACATAAAAAAAATTCTCGGGTTGACGCTAATAATTCTTCTGCTGAGTGCCCCTGTAATTGCAAAAGGTCAGGAAGAACTAAGATATATTCCGGGCATTATTCATCTGCATAGTAAGATTAGCACCGGTGCCTATTCCATCAAGGAACTGGCTCAAATTACTCAAGCCAAAGGTATTCCGATTATGGTAATTACCGACCATCTTCTATTAAGAGCCGAATACGGGCTTTCTCCCTTCCGGAGGATAATCAGGAAAAGGGTAGAAAAAAACTCTATCCTTTACTCTGGAGTAAAGGACTATTTAAGTGAGATTAAAGAGGCAAGTAAACTTTATCCTTCCTTAACAATTATCCCCGGGGCTGAGGTTACTCCTTTCTATTTCTGGTCCGGGGATTTTTTAAAAAATAATTTAACTCTTCATAATTTCCATAAGCAGTTTTTGGTGTTGGGGTTAGAAAAAGAAAAGGACTATCTTAAAATGCCGGTGGCTGGCAATCAGTGTTTTTCTTTTTCCCGGGAAAAGTTTCTTCGGCTATTGGCGTCTTTAATTCTCATCCTTCTTGGACTCGGAATGATCAAAAGAAAGAGGAAAAACAAATTCTGGTTCAGAAGCCGATTTTTTATTTCCTCTTATCCTTACCGAAAATCAGGAATAGTTCTTTTGATTCTCGGGTTGCTTTTTCTCTTTGATAGCCTTCTGCTTTCCCCTGATGACCCGTATCATGGAGAAAAAAACATGCAGCCTTATCAGAATTTGATTAACTATGTCAAAGAGAGAAATGGTTTGAGTTTCTGGTCAGCACCTGAGGCGAAAACAGAAGAGAAGATTAGAAGTATCATCTCCTCTACACTGCCTTATCCTGAAGCCCTTCTTGAGACCAAAGACTACACCGGCTTTGCCTCTCTCTATGAGGGTTATCGGAAAGTAGGAGGTCAGGAAGGCATCTGGGATACGGTTTTGACTGAATACTGCCGGGGAGAAAGAGCTAAACCGGTTTGGACGATTGGAGAAATAGACTATCATAGCCCTCGTGAGAAAAAAGAGATTGATGAAGTCCAGACAGTTTTTCTCTTATCCGGGATTGATAAGAACTCGGTGATTGCGGCTTTAGGAGAAGGAAGATGCTACGCTCTGCGCAGAACCAAGGAATATCAATTGATGCTTAATAATTTTACTCTTTCTCTCCCTCGTGGTAAAATAGGGAAAATAGGGGATACCTTAATTACCGAAACACGTCCCCGGATTAATTTTTCAGTCTCTTTTTCCGATGGCAAGAGAAGAAAGGTAAACGTAAAATTGATTCGCTCCGGAAAAATTATCCGGGAATTTATCGGTTTAACGCCGATGGAGAGAAGATTTTATGATTATTCCCTGCCCGAAGGAGAAAAGAGTTACTACCGGCTGGATATTGAAACAGAGTATCCCCATAAAATTCTTACTAATCCAATATTTGTGAAGAGGAAATAGGTAGTGGTCAACCTTGGTTGACAGCCGAGTAAACTCGGCAACTACATCGCCTGATAAATCAGGCAACTACAAAGGACGAAAAGATTTGTATGATTTGCGCTATTCATCAACCTCAGTTTCTGCCCTGGCTCGGGTACTTCGCCAAGATTGCCCAGAGTCAGACTTTTGTGTTTCTGGATGATGTCCAGTATAAGAAGAATGAGTGGCAGAATCGCAATAGAGTCAGGATTGCTGATGGCTGGCAATGGTTGACCGTTCCGGTAAAATATAAATTTGGACAAAAAATCAATGAGATTTTTATTGATAACAGCCAGGATTGGAGAGCAAAGCATTGGCAGGCACTCATTACCAATTATCAAAGAGCGCCCTATTTCAGGGATTACCGGGATTTCTTCCAGGAAGTTTATCAGCAAGAATGGGAATATTTAGCGAAATTCAATATCTATCTGATTGAAGAAATAATGAGATTTTTGGGGCTAAAAAAGGAGATGAAGAAATCCTCCGATTTAAGAGTAGAAGGCAAAAAGACCGAAAGACTTGTTGAAATCTGCAAAGCTTTGGGGGCAGATACCTATCTTTCCGGCAGCGGAGCAAAAGATTACCTTAATTTGAAATTATTCGAGAAAGTAAATATAAAGGTTATTTTCCAGAACTTTCTTCATCCTATCTATCGGCAGAATTATCCGGGTTTTGAACC
>PFWI01000052.1 GCA_002791075.1 bacterium (Candidatus Ratteibacteria) CG_4_9_14_3_um_filter_41_21
CCTTCAACCCTCTCCCCAAAGGGGAGAGGGAAATTCTTTAAATAACTAATTTCGTGAAGCCCTATTCCAAAGTATGGTTTTTTACCATTTTTCAAATTTTCCTTAATCACTTTCTCAAAAGTGTCTGGAATCCCTCCAATTCCAACACCCCAAAAACCATTGTCTCTGACTACAGGAAAGGTATCCTTGTTTGTTATAAAAACATGAGCTTTCATAGTAATGTACCTTAATAGGTTAAAAAATTATCTTTGATAGTTTCTACAATCTTTTGCTCATCTATTCTACTAATGCTTGAAGCAAAAGGTTCATCATGGATAAGATCCCGATTGTCATTATAGATTTGAAGCCACCAAATTCCGTCGCCAATAAAATCGTCTATGTCAAAAGACAAAGAGTAAAAAAATCCTTCTCCTTGGGCTGATATCCGTTCCAATTTAGTCACATTAACCAAAATTCTTCTTGACTTTTTACTCTCTTTTTGGTTTAAGCTCCATTAAAGACAATGGTGATTACAAAGTAGTCTCATTGAGATTGCTTCGTCGTAAAAAACACTCCTCGCAATGACTTCGTCAATTTGGATACGCGAGAGCGTAGAGAACGAAGTAACTATCATTGGCCTTCCTTTACAAACTTGGCAACCAAATCACCGACTTCGCTGGTGGAAAGGCCCATTTTGCCGGCTTGCAAACTCTTGACATATCCCTCGCCGGTTACCTTCATTATTGCTTTCTCTATTGCTTTCGCCGCTTCCTCTTCTCCCAGAGTCTCCAGCATCATTGCCCCGGCGGCAATCGTAGCCAGAGGACAAATCACATTTTTATCGGTATATTTGGGGGCACTGCCGTGAATCGGTTCAAACATACTCACTCCTTCGGGGTTAATGTTGCCTCCGGCGGCAATACCCAAGCCCCCCTGGGTTACCGCAGCCAAATCGGTGATAATATCCCCAAAAAGATTAGAAGTAACAATGACATCAAACCAGTCCGGATTTTTTACCATCCACATACAGGTGGCATCAACAAAAACGAATTCCTGCTTGATTTCCGGATATTCCTTCCCTACTTCCCGAAAAGTTCTTCGCCACAAATCGCCTTCATAGATGAGAACGTTTGCTTTATCGCAGAGGGTGAGTTCATTCTTTTTATTTCTCTTTTGGGTAAGTTGGTAGGCGTAGCGGATACATCTTTCCACTCCCTTACGGGTATTAATATTTTGTTGAGTAGCTATTTCATCGGCAGTTCCTTTTTTAAAGCATCCTCCAATCCCGCAATAGGCGCCTTCGGTATTTTCCCGCACCACGCAGTAATCAATATCTTCCGGTTTCCTCCCGGCTAAAGGCGTAGCAACCCCAGGATACAATTTTACCGGACGAAGATTGATGTATTGGTCTAAACCAAACCTTATTTTTAATAAAAGCCCCTGCTCCAGAATACCAGGCTTCACCTCCGGATGACCTACTGCTCCCAAATAGAGGCTATCTAATTGCTTGAATTCATTTAGAGCGGAATCAGGGAGAACCTCACCGGTTTTTAAATAACGCTTAGCTCCAAAATCATAATTAATGAAATCATATTTTAGATTAAACTTCTCTTCCGCAGCCTTTAATACTTTTAGGCCTTCTCTGATAATTTCAGGACCAACACCATCGCCGGGAATAACGCCTATTTTGAATTTTTCTTTGCCCATTTCATTAAGCCTCCTTTCCGGATAATCATTTGAAGAAATTGCGGGAATTCATCAATAACAAACTCCTTTTTACGAGAAAGGTTTTTGACAATTCTTTCTTTTAGGTCAATTTTTAAGATATCGCCTTCTTGGCAAAACCCGGAAACTTCTGCCTGCTCAATAATGGGCAGTCCAATATTGATGCAGTTGCGAAAAAAAATCCGGGCAAAACTCCTGGCAATAACGCAGGAAATCCCTGCCCCCTTAATTGCCAGAGGTCCGTGTTCCCTTGAGGAACCACAGCCAAAATTCTCTCCGGCAACGATAATATCGCCTTTTTTTACCTTTTTGGGGAATTCCGGGTTAACGCTTTCCAGGCAATGTTTCCCCAATTTTTCTGCATCAAAGGTAACTAAATATTTCGCCGGGATAATCTCATCGGTATTGACATTGTCTCCGAATTTCCAAACTTTTCCTTTTGGGGTTGGCAAATGGTTAATATTATTTTGTGACAACCCCTTAAGCAGCACCCGCATCATCCTTTTTCTCATAGAGCATAATGATTGAATTCCTATTTAGCCCCATAAACTTTGGACGGGCGATGATGGCATTTCCGGGCTGATTATATATGGTCACATCGGTCAAAGGAATGAAAGTCTTGGTAGTCGCATTAAGAAAGTCAGAAAGCCTGCCTTCCTTATAAAGAAAGACGTTTCCTTCAACGCGATGACCCGATATAAAAGCTACTATCTTTACTTTTTCTTGTTCTCCTGGCATAATAGTCTCCTTTTTTTAATCTTCTTCTGGATTGGTGATTTTTCCTTTCACTGCGGAAGCTGCGGCAATCGCAGGATTGGCAAGGTAAACTTCACTTTTGGGACTTCCCATTCTTCCCACGAAGTTCCTATTGGTTGTAGAAAGGCAAACCTCTCCTTCGTCAAGAACGCCCATATGCCCTCCCAGACAGGGACCGCAGGTAGGCGGACTAATGATACAGCCTGCGGAGATAAATATCTCCATTAATCCTTCTTTTAACGCCTCTAAATAAATTTTCTGAGTAGCCGGAATAACAATTGTTCGCACTTGCCGATGAACCTTTTTCCTTTTAAGAATTGAGGCGGCAAGGCGAAGGTCGGAAATTCTTCCGTTGGTGCAGGAGCCAATTACCACTTGGTCAATCAAAACTTTGCCTACCTTGCTGACAGGTTTGGTATTGCCGGGGGAAGAAGGAAAAGCAACCTGCGGCTCAATTTTACGGACATCATACTCTTTTATCTCGGCATAGTGGTCTTGCGGATCGCTTTTTAAAGATTTGATCATTTCCCTTTTAACTTTTAACTTTAAACTCTTAACTGTTTTCTCATCCGGTTCAATAATTCCGCTTTTTGCTCCAGCTTCAATCGCCATATTGCAGATAGTAAACCGTCCATCCATCGGGAGGCTTCTAATGGTCTCACCGGTAAATTCCATCGCCTGGTAATGCGCTCCATCCACACCAATATCGCCAATAGTATAAAGGATAAGGTCTTTTCCTCCTACCCATCTTGGCAATTTTCCGTAATAGATGAATTTAATTGTACTCGGCACTTTAAACCAGCATTTACCGGTAAGAAAGACCACAGCTAAATCAGTACTGCCAATCCCGGTAGAGAAAGCACCCAGCGCCCCATAGGTGCAAGTATGAGAATCCGCTCCCACCACCAGGTTTCCCGGAGAAACCATACCCCCTTCCGGAATAAGAGCGTGCTCAATGCCCATCCTACCCATTTCATAGAAATGAGAAATTTTATATTTTTTAGAAAAACTTTTTAATGTTTTGGCTAATTTCGCACTCTCTAAGTCCTTGGCCGGGGAAAAATGGTCGGGAACAAGA
>PFWI01000199.1 GCA_002791075.1 bacterium (Candidatus Ratteibacteria) CG_4_9_14_3_um_filter_41_21
TAGTAATATGCGAGCAGAGTAGCTTCGTAGAAAATTACTGACAGCAACTATGCGGGAAGATTAACTTCCCTGAAATTACTGACAGCAACTCTGCGTCCGGTTAATTTTAAAAATGATTGCCAATGAATTGAAAAACGGAATGGTTATTGAAGTAGAGGGAAATCTCTATTCGGTGGTCCAGCCCAACCACGTTAAGCCGGGGAAAGGACCAGCCTACGTGAGATGCAAACTAAAGGACATTGAAAGGGCTAAAATAGTTGAAAAGACGTTTCGCTCTACCGAGAAAGTAACCGCTGCTGTTTTAGAAGAAAAAAAGGTAGACTATCTTTACCGCAAAGGAGACCAATACTATTTTATGGACCTGGATAATTTTGAGGAGGTTATTATCGATGAAAACTTTTTAAAAGAAAAAAAGGGGTTCTTAAAAGAGTCCTCTCCGGTTACCCTTTTAAAGTATCAGGGCAAATTAATCGACGTTCTTCTTCCGACCTTCATAGATTTAAAGGTAGTTAAAGCCGAGCCAGGCGTTAAAGGCAATACGGTAAGTGCAGCCAAAAAGAGAATAACCCTGGAGACCGGTCTTAGCGTTGAAGTTCCTCTTTTCGTCAATAATGGAGATTTGCTACGGATTGACACCCGAACCGGCAAATACGTAACCAGAATTTAATATTCACCACATCCCAAAGGGATCCCGTTGGAAGAGGCACAGAGAACACCAAGAAACAATAGCAACCACGAATTGCTCGAATTACACTAATTAAAGAATAATAAAAAATAAATGTTTAAATTCGGTTAATTCGTATAATTCGTGGTTAGAAAAAGAAATGAAACCCGAAGAACTAAAGTCGTTCGTTCAGTTTATGAAGGAAAATGACCTTACCGAATTGGAGGTAAAAGGAGTAAATCTCCATCTGAAATTAAAGAAAAAAGACCAGAAAATAGAATCGGAACTTTCGGAAGAAGAAGACTTTGTTAAAATTACCTCTCCCCTGATTGGAACATTTTACCGCGCTCCTTCTCCTGCTTCTCCCCCCTTTGTAGAGATTGACCGGGAGGTCAAGGAAGGAGACACTCTCTGCATTGTAGAAGCAATGAAAGTAATGAATAAGATTAAGGCAGAAAAATCCGGCGTCATCAAAAAGATTTTAGCCGAGAATGGGAAAATTGTGGAATACGGACAACTCCTCTTCCTGATTGAACCCACATGAAACCATGATATTATCTCGAATTTCACGAATTAAAGAGTAAGTCATTCTGAGTGAAACGAAGAATCTCGCTTTTATGTAGTGGCAAAGTTTACTTTGCTTCTTTTCTGGCAGAGCAAGCTCTGCAACTACAATATAGAGATTGCCACGTCGTCCGCCAATCCTCCAATATTACTTGGCGGATTCGATTAGATTCGCCAAATATTCTGGGGCGAATATTGCTAGGCGGACTCCTCGCAATGACACTTTGTGCCAGTTCTTAATTCGATTAATTCGTATAATTCGTGGTTAAATAAATCCATGTTTAATAAAATCCTTATTGCCAATCGGGGAGAAATCGCTCTCCGGATTATCCGAGCCTGCAGGGAGTTGGGAATAAGAACTGTAATCGCCCATTCTTCCGCGGACCGGGATTCTCTTCCGGTCCAATATGCCGATGAGAGGATTTGCATCGGTCCAGGTGAAAGTATAGAAAGTTACCTGAATATCCCCCATATTTTAAGCGCGGTGGAGGCAACCGATGCCGATGCGGTTCATCCCGGCTACGGTTTCTTAGCGGAAAGCCTTCCCTTCGTTGAGGTTTGCGAAACCAGCCATATTGCCTTTGTCGGACCATCATCGGAAAACATCCAACTGATGGGAGATAAATCCCTGGCCCGGGAAACGGTGAAGAAAAACAGAGTTCCCGTCCTTCCCGGAAGCGATGGATTACTCAAGAATCCTGAAGAAGCAAAAAAAATCGCCAAAAAGATAAAGTACCCGGTAATCGTAAAAGCTTCCGGCGGCGGCGGCGGAAGAGGAATGAAGGTGGTGCGGACCGAAGATGAGATGGAATCCGCTTATCTTGCCTGCCAAGAGGAGGCGAGACTTGCTTTTGACAATCCGAACCTTTACCTTGAGAAATTTCTGGAGCGGCCCCGGCATATTGAAGTCCAAATCTTAGGGGATAATTTTGGCAATTATTTATGTCTCTGGGAAAGAGACTGCTCTCTGCAGAGGCGCCACCAAAAACTAATTGAAGAATCCCCTGCTCCTCTGATTAGCCAAAGGTTTCGCCGTAAACTGGCTAAACTGGCTATCAGAGTGGCAAAAGCGGTTAACTATACTTCTGTCGGAACGATAGAATTTCTGGTGGACAGCAACTTTTCCCCTTATTTTATGGAGATGAATACCAGAATTCAGGTTGAACATCCGATTACCGAATTAGTAACCAACACCGACATTATCCGGGAACAGATTAGAATTGCCGAAGGAGAAAGATTGTCTTTGAGGCAGAAAGACATTTCCCTTTCCGGAGTAGCGATGGAATGCCGCATCAATGCCGAAGATACGGAAAACAACTTCCTTCCTTCCCCGGGAAAGATTACCCGATATATCGCTCCCGGCGGACCCGGGATTCGGCTGGATACTCATATTCATCAAGGCTACCAGGTGCCGGCTTATTACGATAGCCTCCTGGCAAAATTAATCAGTTACGGGAGGAATCGGCGGGAGGCAATTTTTCGAATGCAGCGGGCTCTCGGGGAAATGAAAATTGAAGGGATAAAAACAACCATCCCTTTCTATAAAAAGATTTTTTCTAACCCCCTTTACCTTCAAGGGAAATATTACGTAGGTTTTATTGAGACTATTTTGGAGAATAATAAAAAATAATGCAACCACGAATTACTCGAATTACACGAATTAAAAAACAGCATTCACCACAGAGGCACAGAGACACAAAGTTCACCAAGAATTATAAATAAATTT
>PFWI01000209.1 GCA_002791075.1 bacterium (Candidatus Ratteibacteria) CG_4_9_14_3_um_filter_41_21
TATTTATTGAACATTTTATAACCAAATTTACTTAAAGTCAATTTTTATCGGCCGACCATTCAACCAAGAAAATCTGGGAGAATATCCCGCCTTTCTCATTTCGGCACTTACGCTTTGATAGAGAGGTTTCAGGATATTCTGATAAGGGTGATTATAAAAGGTCACTTTAATTTCCTTTCCTTTAGCCTTAACATAAGCTCTCTTTTTGAAGAAATTTTCGATAGATGGTTTCAATGAAGCACTTTTCATAACCTTCTAAATTCTTTTTGAACGCAGCTACAAGATTATAAGCAACAGAGGTTTTAAGGCCAGAGAGAGCAAGAATTTTATTCAGCTCTATTCCTGGCAACTTATCCAATCCTAAAAATGAGTTCTCCTTAAACCAGTTTTCTATCCTCCAGCGGTTAGTGTATTCCTCAATTAAAAACTCTTCAATATTTTTTTCATCATTGGTGATGTGGCAAATATATTTATCTTCCCCGAGTATCTGAAGAGCAATCATTCTTACTTCTCCTCGATAGTCCTTTAATTTGATGTGCGTTTGCGCGATTCTTTCCCCAGCATTCTGCTTAAACTCTTGGAAAGAGAGACTTTTTGCTTCTTCTAACCTGTTCTCGTGCATCTTTCAAAGGGTAACAAAGTAAATCTTTAGTCCTCTGTTTATCCAATCAAGGAGATTACCGACAGAGAACCATTTATCAAAAACAACTTTTTCCATTGGAGAAGAATTTTCGTCTTCTTTCACGATCTCCTTTGTGGATATAAGCATCTTTTTGGCAATATCCACTGGACTGCCACCTGGATATTTGGCAGTAAGAAAAATAGGATTTGTTGTTTCCTGGTCCTGGGTCAAGATTTGTTCTTTCCCCCGGCAAGGACTTATTTCTGGTAGGATGTTTATCCTTTCCGATCTCAGAGTCCCCCCAATAAGCGCTATAGTGAGTATCCAGGTTCACTATTCTCCCCTTAATCAAACCCATTCTTTTTGAGGCTTTGCCCATCTCTTTGATAAATGTCTCGCTATTTTCCATAGCTATCTGGGAAATAAAGTTTTGCAGAGTACTTTGCTCCGGGAGAGAGGGCAGACCACTTAAAACAGGAACTCCCAAATCGGTAAAATCATCATATTCTAAAGATTCTTTTTATTTTAAAGATACTTCCAAAGACAATAGAAAGAGAAAGATTCAAAGGAGAAATTCCTCCATTTTTCTTCACTCCTAAAAAAGGAACTTTTTCTTCTATTGCCATCTCTTTCAAATAGGGGAGAAGAAGGAAACCTCCGCCACAATGAGTATGGAAACCGGCTCTCAATAACTCATCTAACTTCTGGTTGTTTCTTTCCTGGACATTTCCATTACCTACCTTGTTAGATAACGAATGTCTGAACGGACCTACATAATTTTTAATTTTTTTTTACTAAGGAGATGAGAAGAAAGGGTTCTGGCTACTGTTCTTGGAGAAACATCTATTCCTTCCTCTTTCAGCTCGTCGGAGATCTCAAAAATATTCTTCTCCGGGAAAGCAAACTTCTTACTGATAATTCTGCTCTCGGTCTCCTTTGTTCTTTTAGAGGGAGATTTGGGCCCTCTCTTTTTATCCTTCAGTTCTTCCACCCCTCCTTTTCTGAATCTTTCTTGCCAAAGATAAAAGGAGGTTTTGGATATCTTCCATTCTTTACAGATATCCTTTACTCTTTTCCCTTCTATCTCCCTTTGCCTGATTACTTCATAACGAACCTGCACCTTATCCCTTATAAAATCTTTTATCTTTTCCATGTCTCTCCTTTTTCCTTAAAGAGTATCATAAAAGAAGAAGAAAGTCAAATAAATTATGGCAACAACAAGAATAAGTTTTGTTTTTTTAAATAATAACATAATTTCTGCAATATTAAATTAGAAGATATAGATACTGTTCAGAGCGAATTAAAAATAGGAAGGTAATATTGGCAAAAAATGGCAGTGATATATTATTGCCAGAATTTATAGGAAGCAATAGACAAAAAAATAAAAGGGGCAAAATTCAAAAGACTGTTTTGTCAGATACATCTTATCTCAAAGGTTGACAAAAGAGGGAAAGAAAATTATAATTAAAAAGTCAAGAAAATAGGGGCTTCAAAATCCCTGTAATATATTCTTATGAACTATAAAGTCCCCTTAAAAAATCCCTCCCCTGATATAACTAATGCTATAAAGATTATTATGGGGGAGAGTCCTATCAAAAACCATCCACCCTTGGTTGAATATCTGATAGACCCTGTGCATATGAAAAGAATAATAGAAATGATTGGAGAGAACTGGAGTGATGAGCGGACAAAGTCTCTGGACAATTATATTGAGTGCTGGTATCGGCTGGGATATGATTATGTGAGAATAGAGAGGGATGCTGGCTTTGCCACCGGAGGGAAGGAGGTGGCCGATACAACGGTAAAGGAGAGAACCCGGAAGTGGGTAACGATGAAAAGTGGAATTATCAATACCTGGGATGATTTTGAAAGATACCCCTGGCCAGAAAAGGAAGATATAGACAGAGTTTTAGAAGATATAATGTCTGTTCAGAGCGAATTAAAAATAGGAAGGTAATATTGGCAAAAAATGGCAGTGATATATTATTGCCAGAATTTATAGGAAGCAATAGACAAAAAAATAAAAGGGGCAAAATTCAAAAGACTGTTTTGTCAGATACATCTTATCTCAAAGGTTGACAAAAGAGGGAAAGAAAATTATAATTAAAAAGTCAAGAAAATAGGGGCTTCAAAATCCCTGTAATATATTCTTATGAACTATAAAGTCCCCTTAAAAAATCCCTCCCCTGATATAACTAATGCTATAAAGATTATTATGGGGGAGAGTCCTATCAAAAACCATCCACCCTTGGTTGAATATCTGATAGACCCTGTGCATATGAAAAGAATAATAGAAATGATTGGAGAGAACTGGAGTGATGAGCGGACAAAGTCTCTGGACAATTATATTGAGTGCTGGTATCGGCTGGGATATGATTATGTGAGAATAGAGAGGGATGCTGGCTTTGCCACCGGAGGGAAGGAGGTGGCCGATACAACGGTAAAGGAGAGAACCCGGAAGTGGGTAACGATGAAAAGTGGAATTATCAATACCTGGGATGATTTTGAAAGATACCCCTGGCCAGAAAAGGAAGATATAGACAGAGTTTTAGAAGATATAATGTATATCAACAACCATCTTCCTGAAGGTATGGGATTAATTGCCTCTCATGGTGGTGGGATTTATGAGCGTCTTTCCCAGATTATGGGGTATGGAAATCTTTGTGTCTCTCTCTATGAAAATCCTGAACTGGTAGAGGCTGTGACTAAAAAAATCGGAACAATAATGGAAAATTTCTACAATAAATTAGTTCAGTTTGAACATCTTGTAGCGGTTTGGCCGGGAGATGATATGGGGTATAAGACCGCTACTCTT
>PFWI01000183.1 GCA_002791075.1 bacterium (Candidatus Ratteibacteria) CG_4_9_14_3_um_filter_41_21
GTAATTTTATAAGTACCCTTGACTAATACAGGATGGTCATCTGTCCCAATCTTTCTCCCATCAAGCCAGAACTCTACTCTTCTTATTCCTGAGCCTCGTGATCCATCAGATACCTTTGGACATTTGATAGTAACTGTTTTCTTGATATGGTATTTACCCTGGTCATCCTTGGTACTGGGGGTAATCACGATGGAAGAGATGGTGGGGGGGATAGGTCTTGGAAGAGGCATCCACCCCATCTGTTTATAAGGACTGAGAGTTTTCCAATCTGTGTCATTTACAATACCATCACCTCCAAGGGTTATTTCATAAATATGTTCAGCAAGACCATCACAGCGGTATGTTCTGTAGATTCTATATTGGTCAATATCCTCATCGTATAGCATTCTGTCCTTGTATCCTTTAGTGAAATTATAATCATATCCTATTCTACTATGAGCGCTTTCTATAATTTGTTGCCTTTGTGCTGCCGTGGGATATAAACTGCCACCACGTTTAAATTCAGCAGTATTAAAGAAATAATCGTAGGTTTGGAACCAAACTGTTTTACCTGCGCCAGGGGCTTCAATAATGTAATGGCTTTCTCTTTCATCTGGATCCATATTCCAATTCCATAGATGATAAATGCCTGTATGATACCCTACTCCTGCAATTTTTCCTCTAAATAACAGATCTCCTTTTTCAAAATGCTCTGTCTCAGCAAATACAGAATTGCAGCAGATTAAAATTATTGCTATAACTAATAAGGATATTTTTTTATAGTTACGTAGCATAATTTTGCTCTTTTTCCTTTATTATCATCAATTCAGACAGAGCAATACCGATGCTAATGCCAAAAGCAATGGAGCCCCCTAAGAAACAACCAAAAAGTTTCTCTGCTATATCTCCGGGAGGATGAATTGTAATAATACTTAGTATCCAATTGCCTAAACCGCCAAATACGATACCACTGCCTGTAACTCCCAGAATTCTCACCATCATATTTGACTTTTTTAATAAGGTTTCTATAAGAATAAGTCCTGTTATTATTGAAATGAAAATAGGACTAAGTATGAAAAGGCAAAATTTTATTTCATCTGTGATAAGGTAAAATAATAATAAAGGAATAACAACAACTAAAAATTTTATAATAATCTCCATTAAAAAATTTAGAGAGGAATTTTTTGTCTTCTTGAATATTTCTGAAAATTCCAATCCCCCTAAATATCCAAGACCAATAAGAGCACCTATCAAAGGTAATGTAATAAAGCTTATTTCTCCACCATGGGATTCAATTATTATTCCAATTGGCAATGTAGATAAAAAGGCACCTATCGGAATAGGAATTCTGAACAAACATCTTTTCAATTTAATGCTGATATTCATAGTCCTTTCCCGTAATCTTCTTTAAGGCAACACTGGCTGCATCCCTGACGAAGAGGGCAGAATCATTAAGGGCTTGCTCTAAGGCAGGAATAGCCCTTCCATCTCCCATATCCCCTAAGGCCATCGCGGCATCCTCTCTTGTCCATTCCTCGGCAGCGGAAAGGCCAGCGAGAGCAAAGTTAAATGTTTCCTCGGTAAGACCGAGTTTATAGAGGGGAACAGATGCCTGGAATGCCTCTAATTTATCTTCTTCTTCAAATGTCTCCGTTAAGACAGGAATGGCGCTGGTGTCCTTGATTTCACCAAAGATATACATAATCTCAGCTCGCGTATAGGTCTCTCCAGCTTTATAGGTTTCTATAAGGGAAGAAATGGCTGAGGAACCAATCTTTACTAAAGCCTCAGCAGCATATCTTCTTACCCCATCATCTTCTTTATCCTGCAAAGATTCTATGAGAGAAGGAATAGCGGATTGATTATCAGGAGAGACTATGTTAGATAAGGATTCTGCTGCTGCCCTCCTTACCCAGATATCCTCATCCTTCAGTTTTCCTAAGAGTTGGTTAATGGTCTGGATGGCTTTTAGTTCTCCTAAGATGCGAGAAGCTGTATAACGGGTATATTCATCAGAGTCGTTCAATCTTTCTGCTATCAAAGAAATGGTTTCGGTTGCCTCCAGGTCCTTCAAGGCTCTGATGGAATTTGTTCTAACCATACTGTCTGAATCAGCGAGGGATTGAGTAAGGGTAGAGACGGCTTCCTTATCCTGAAGGGAACCTAAGGCAAGGGCAGAAGAGGCTCTTACCTTTTCTGAAGAATCAGTAAGTAAGGAGTTGGTTAAGGGAGTTACTGCTGATTTATCTGCGGTAGTGCCGAGGGCAATAGCACAGCCATTTCTTATTGTTTCGCTCTCATCATTTTTTAGTCTCTCAATTAAAATGGAGACTGCTTGAGAATCAGCAATATTGCCGAGAAGTTCAGCAAGAAGGGCGCGGTATTCTAAGTCTTTCTCTTTATCTTTCAAAGGTGCTTCAAGATAGGAAGTAGCATAGGATTTATAGTTTTCTCCAATAAGTTCCGCTACCTTAAAGATTGTCTCTTCATCATCGGTTTTGAAAGCCTCCTCCATCTTAGCAAGTAGTCCCTCTACTAAAAGAGGTTTATAGAAAAGAGTGGTATTCCCGGCTATCTTGATGCTATTGGCAATAAGGGAGCCGGAGAAGTTTCCTGTAGCATCTACCTTGATGGAGCCGGCCGCATAACAGAGAGCGGTAAAACTAATATCTCCATCAAGGCTAATATCTTGATAACTAATAAGGGAAATCTTTTCGCTATTTCTTGCTGAGGTTACCTTAATATCTCCGGTAGCAATAATTGTTCCTATTCCTGAGACATCCCCTTTGAGCATTACATCCCCATCAATAAAGATAATCTTATTAATCTCTCCGGAGAGTTTATAGGTGCCTTTAGGAGAGATAGTCTCATCGGCAAGAGACTGGTAATAACTCTTATCCGGTAGGACAGGAAGAGTAA
>PFWI01000159.1 GCA_002791075.1 bacterium (Candidatus Ratteibacteria) CG_4_9_14_3_um_filter_41_21
TTATAAATAAATTTTTCTTGGTTATTCTTTGAGCCTTTGAGTCTTTGTGGTTAAAGATATTGTAGTTTTTCGTGCTTTCAAGTTTTCGTGTTTTCGCGGTAATCTTTGTAATTTATTGTATGGAATTTAGAATTAGATATGCGGGGATGGAGTTAACTCCATCCATTTCTGACTACGTAGAAAAGAAATTGCAGAGAGAAGAGAAATATCTTGCTCCCAGTAGCACTGCCGAAATTAATCTCAGCGTAGAAGGATACCGGCAGACCGCCGAAATTATCATTCACTCCGGGAGAAAAACCATCGTGGCTGAAGAAACCAGCGAAAAAATCTACCATTCTATTGACCAGGTACTCGATAAATTAGAAAAACAGTTAAGCAGAAGAAAAAAAAGGAGAGATAAAAAGCGATGAAGATTATTGATTTTTTAAAAGCAGGGGCAATTATTCCAGATTTAAAAGCAAGCGACAAGGAAGGATTAATCAAAGAATTAGTAAGTTTGTTGGAGGAAAAAGGCGAGATTACGGACCAGGAAAAAGTGGGCAACCTGCTTCTGGAGAGAGAGAAATTGGGCAGCACCGGTATCGGCCAGGGAATTGCCATCCCTCACGCTAAGACTGATCAGGTAAAGCAAATTGTTATTGCTTTCGGGCTTTCACAAAAAGGGCTTAATTTTGAGTCTTTAGATGAAGAACCGGTTTATATTATTTTTTTGGTATTGGCGCCCATAGATGCTACCGGAATACATCTTAAGGTCTTAGCTAAAATTGCCCGGCTTTTGAAGGATAAAGTTTTTCGCAATTCCCTGAAATCCTGTAAAGACACTAAAGAAATATTCCGGGTCATTAAAGAGGAAGAAGAGAAAAACCCCTGAAAAAAACAATATTCACCACAGAGACACAGAGAACACAAAGTTCACCAAGAATTATAAATAAATTTTTTCTTGATTATTCTTTGAGCCTTGGTGCCTTTGTGGTTAAGTTCTTTCTTTATGGTTAATTTAATTATTGTCGGCCATAGTGACTTTCCGAGCGTACTGGTAAAGTCTGCCGAGGAAATCCTTGGTTCAATAGAAAAATTAAAAGTTGTGCCTCTCTATCCCTCCGAGAGCAAAAATGACCTAAAAGCAAAATTAAAAGAGGCAATTAAGGAATTAGGTTTTAGCGATGCAATTTTAGTCCTGATCGATATGTTTGGCGGAACACCCTGCAATGTTGCGCTCTCTTTTCAAAAAAAATATCATCTCAAAATTATTACCGGCTTGAACCTGCCCATGCTTCTGGAGGCGGTCTTGCATAGAGAAGAAGAAATAGAGAAATTAACTCTTATTGTCAAAGAGGCGGCAAAAAAGAGTGTTGTGGAAACATGGTGAAGAATAAGACAATGGTCAGTTGCTCCGCATCTACGCTACGGCGGATACAAATCTATTACCTCGTGCGAAAGGGAAAATCCTTCCGAAATTCTCTTCCTTGAGAATAGGAGAAGGCATTAGTCGGTCAGTTTCGGCTTTCCTCTTCTTTGAGCTCGGTAGATTTGTCTATCCGCCTCCACTAATGATTGCTTCGCAACTACCATTGTCTTTGAGGGGAAAAGAGAGAGAAAGCGGTGGGAAAGATTACTAAGGAGTTTATTATTCAGAATGAATTGGGGTTTCATGCGCGGCCAGCCGCCCTTTTTGTGAAAACCGCCAATTCTTTTCAATCTAAAATCCTGGTGAAAAAGGGGAAAGAGGAAGTTGACGGCAAAAGTATTATTAATCTCCTCACTCTCGCAGCCGCAAAAGGAGAAAAAATCACCGTTACCGCTAAAGGAAAAGACGCTGATGCTGCCATCGGAGATTTAAAGAAAATCCTTAGTGAAATATTTAAGGGATAAAAGAACTTAATCGGACGCAGATACACGCAGATTAAATTCAGTAGTAAGTGATAAGTACATTGCATAGGAATTTCCTTTTTCTAACCACGAATTAACGCGAATTACTCTAATTCGTAAAATTCGATAAATTCGTGGTTTTATAACTTGTAAGGAATAAGTAACTTAATACTTAATGCTTAATACTTAAGTTTGAATACTTACTTTAATCCTGATTTTATCCTGATGTTATCTGCGTCCAAAAAAGAAATTAAATAATGCTAAAATTAGAAGGTATTGGGGTTTCTTCCGGGATAGCAATGGGTAAAATCTTTCTCTTAAAAGACCTTATTTCGTCGATCCCTTCCTATTCCATTAAAAAATCGCAAATACCCGGAGAGATTAAACGTCTCAAAAAAGCGTTGGCTAAAACTGAAAAAGAAATTAAAAAAATTCAAGGAAAGGTAAGGGGAGAATTCAAAAAGGAAGCCAGGATATTTGACGTTCATCTTCTCATCGTTAAGGATAAAAGAATGTTTGAAAAAGTGGTCCAGAGGCTGAAGAAAAAAAGAGTAAACGTTGAATCTGCTTTTGCCTTCGTGGCCCAGGAATTTATTTCCGGTTTTGCCCAGATCAACGTAGATTATCTCCGAGAAAGGCGAATTGATATTGAAGATGTTGCTAAAAGAATACTGCATAATCTGCTGGGTTTGCAAAGGAAAAGTCTCTCCCGGTTACAAGAAAAGCGCGTTATCATTGCCCACAACCTTTCTCCTTCGGAGACGGCCAGTATGAGCAAAGACAAAGTAATTGCCTTTGCTACCGATATGGGGGGTAAAACCTCCCACACAGCTATTATGGCGCGGGCTTTAGAAATCCCGGCCGTGGTGGGACTAAAAGAGATTACCTCTAAAGTTCAAAACGAAGATTTTATCATTATTGATGGCAATAGAGGATTAGTTATTATTAATCCTGACCAGGAAACTTTAGAAAGTTATAAAGAGAAAGAAGAGCATCTTTTTGTAGTCAAAAAAGATTTATCTATTTTAAAAGATTTGCCCTGCCAGACCAAAGACGGGAGAAGAATTAAACTGAGAACGAATATTGAATTACCCCAGGAAATTGACCACCTTTCTTCTTACGGAGCAGAGGGTATCGGACTTTACCGCACTGAGTTTTTCTATCTTAATCGCAAGGATTTACCAAGCGAAGAAGAGCAGTATCACTTCTATAGAAAAGCCGCAGAAAAGGTTAACCCGTATCCGGTAATTATCAGAACCTTAGACATTGGAGGAGATAAGTTCGCTTCATCCCTCCAGATTTCATCTGAGTTAAACCCTTTTTTAGGTTGGCGGGCGATCAGGTTTTGCTTAGCCAGGCCAGACATCTTTAAGGCACAATTGCGCGCAATTTTAAGAGCAAGCCCTTTTGGAAATCTGAAAATTATGTATCCCATGATTTCCGGGATAGAGGAATTAAGAAAGGCTAATAATCTTCTAAGGGAAGCAAAAACAGAATTAAAGAGCGAAGGAAAAGAGTTTAACGATAATCTCGATATAGGTATGATGATTGAAACTCCTTCGGCGGCAATGACTGCCGATATTTTGGCCAAAGAAGCGAATTTCTTTAGTATCGGCACCAACGACCTTATTCAATATTCCATTGCCGTTGACCGCGTTAACGAAAAAACCGCTTATCTTTATGAACCAGCTCATCCGGCAATTTTACGTCTGATTAGAAATACCATAAAAGCCAGCCACCAAGAGAAGATTTGGGTGGAAATGTGCGGAGAAATGGCTTCCGAGCCCTCTTTTGCCCTGTTGCTTTTGGGTTTGGAAATTGATGCCTTAAGTATGACCCCTTTTGCCATTCCCAGGATAAAAAAACTTATTCGCCAGGTAAATTTCCAGGAAGCCAAAGAATTCGCAAAAACAGTGCTTAGCCTTGAAACCGGAAAAGAAGTAATGGATTATAGCAATGCATTTTATCAAAAAAAGGAATTGTTCGATGAAAAGAACGGATAATCTTAAATCTATCCGGAAGATTGACCTCTCAGATATGGCTTCTCTTCTTTCAGATTTTCCCCAACAATGCGAGGAAGGAGTAAAAATCGGGCAAGATTATAAACTTTCTTCATCCTTGAAAAATTTTACACCTTCGGTTATTCTTTTTTCCGGTCTTGGCGGTTCAGCCATCACCGGGGACCTTATTGCGGATCTGGTTAGAGAAGAAGTAAAATTTCCTATCTTGACTAACCGGGACTACACAATTCCCAATTTTGTGAATGAAAAAACATTGGTTTTTGTGATCAGTTACTCGGGAAATACCGAAGAAACTCTTTCTTCCTATCAGGAGGTTCTTAAAAGAAAGGCTAAAATTATCGTGATTAGTTCCGGCGGTAAATTGACCGAATTGGCCAGGAGTAATAAAATTTTGCCTCTGGGTATCCCGGGAGGTTTTCCGCCCCGGACCGCTCTCGGATTTCTTTTCTTCTCGGCATTTACTCTTCTGCAAAAATTAAATTTGATTAAAGATCGGGGAAAAGAGACTAAAGAAACTTTCTCCTCTCTATCTAAACTTAAAGAAGAACTATCCCCGGATAGGCCTTTTGAAAGAAATCAAGCCAAAAAAATTGCTGAAAAATTAAAGGGAAAAATACCAATTATTTATGCTTCTAACCGTTTGTCTGCAGTGGCAATGCGTTTTCAAACGCAACTTGCGGAAAATAGCAAACAATTTTCCAGCAGAAATCTTTTCCCCGAGATGAACCATAATGAAATAATGGGTTGGAACAATCCGATCAGTTCCTTAAAAAAATTCCTGGTAGTTTTTTTGAAAGATGCAGGAGATTTTCCCAGGGTGAAAAGTCGGATGAAAATTACCCAATCGTTGATTGCCGATTATCCGGCAGGAATTTTAGAGCTCAATACCCGGGGGGAATCGGTCTTGAGCAGAAACTTTTCTCTTCTTTATCTCTGCGATTGGATTAGTTTTTATTTAGCGATATGCAATCAGATTGACCCGACTCCGGTAGAAAGAATAACTCTTTTAAAGAAAAAACTGAAGAACTTATGAAACCACGAATGAACACTAACCAACAACAAAAAACTATCACCACTTTAACCACAAAGACTCAAAGTCTCAAAGAATAACTAAGAAAAAATTTATTTATAATTCTTGGTGAACTTTGTGTTCTCTGTGTCTTTGTGCCTCTGTGGTGAATATTGTTTTTTTATTCGTGTTAATTCGTGGCTAAATAGAAGAAAATAGACTATGAAAAAGGAAAAAGAAATAGCCGTTAAGGAAAGAATAACGCCGATAGAGATTGAAAAGGAGATGAAGTCCTCCTATATTGACTATGCGATGAGCGTCATCGTGGGAAGAGCTCTTCCCGATGTTCGGGATGGATTAAAGCCGGTCCATCGCAGAATCCTTTACGCAATGTCTGAATTAGGAGTAGGCCCAGCCAAAGCTTACAAGAAGAGCGCCAGAATCGTCGGAGAGGTGATGGGGAAATATCATCCCCATGGGGATGTCGCAATCTATGATACCATTGCCCGGATGTGCCAGGATTTCTCTTTAAGATACCCCCTTATCGACGGACAAGGAAATTTTGGTTCGGTTGACGGAGACCGTCCCGCAGCAATGAGATATACCGAAGCAAGGCTCTCTGCCGTTGCAACTTACCTCCTTTCCGATATTGAGAAACAAACGATCAATTTTGTCCCTAACTTTGACGGAACCTTACCTGAACCGACAATTCTCCCCTCGGCTCTTCCCAATCTTTTGCTTAACGGCTCCTCGGGTATTGCCGTAGGTATGGCCACTAACATTCCCCCCCACAACCTTAACGAAGTAATTGATGCTCTACTCTATCTGATTGACCAACCCCAAACCTCTCTGGAAGAATTAATGAAGTTTCTGCCCGGACCGGACTTTCCCACCGGAGGTTTTATCTGCGGCAAAAAAGGTATTCTGGAAGCTTACCGCACCGGGAGAGGTATTATCACCCTTCAAGGCAGGGTAAGCACAGAAGAATTAGAAAGGGGCAGGAGCGCATTAATCGTTACCGAACTTCCTTACGAAGTAAATAAAAGCATCCTTATTGAAAATATCGCCAACCTTGCTCAGGAGAAGAAGATTGAAGGAATCAGCAACATCCGGGATGAATCAGATAAAAAAGGGATGAGGATTTGCATTGAATTAAAAGCCGGCGAAAATTCCGAGGTGGTTCTAAACCAACTTTACAAACATACCGCTCTGCGGACCAGTTTTGGCATTATCAATTTAGCTTTAGTCAAAAACCGGCCGCGCGTTCTTTCTCTCAACCAACTACTCAGTTACTACTTAGAACATCGCCAAGAGATAGTAAGGCGGCGCACCCAATTTGACTTGAAGAAAGCGGAAAATCGCGCTCACATTCTTGCCGGTTTAAAGATTGCTCTTCTGCATATTGAAGATGTAATCAAGCTCATCAGGAAGTCTCCGGCCGTAGAAGCCGCCAAATCCTCTCTGATGAAAAACTTTAAACTCTCTTCCCTCCAGGCTGACAGCATCTTAGCAATGCCCCTTTCCCGCCTTACTAAATTGGAACGGGATAAAATAGATAACGAACACAAAGAACTAACCAAAGAAATTGAACGCCTTAAAGTCATCCTATCTGATGAAAAGAAAATTTTAGGGGTAATTAAAAACGAGTTGAAAGAAACCAGAAAACGATTTGGCGATAAACGCAGGACCAAGATTATTGCTCCGATAGGAGAACTTTTTGATCTTGACTTCATCAAGAAAGAAGATGCTGTGGTTACGGTATCGGCGGCAGGTTACGTGAAACGCGTTCCCGTAGAAACCTACCACCGGCAACATCGGGGAGGAAGAGGCATCATTGGCGCCGGAATAAAGGAAGAGGATTATATTAAACACTTCTTTGTCGCTTCTACTCACGATACCATTTTATTCTTTACTAATAAGGGCAGGGTCTATTGGTTTCCCACCTACCAGATTCCGGAAGCCAGCCGGCAGTCAAAGGGAAAGGCCGTGATCAACCTCCTTAAAATCAGTACGGATGAAACCACTACCGCCATCATCCCCCTTAAGGAATACTCAGACAACCTCTTTCTCCTGATGGCCACCAAGAAAGGAATAGTGAAAAAAACTCCGGTTTCCGCTTATAGCCACCAAAGACGAAGCGGAATTATTGCCCTCACCCTAAAAGAGAATGATGAATTGATTAAGGTAAAACTTACCGACGGGAAGAAGAATATCATCCTCTCCACTAAAGAGGGTAAATCCATTCATTTTGCTGAAAGCGACATCCGTTCTATGGGCCGAACCGCCTCTGGCGTGCGCGGCATCAGGCTGGCAAAGGAAGACGTGGTCAGAGGGGTAGAAATAGCCGAAGAAAATCATTTCCTTCTCACCATCACCGCTAACGGTTACGGGAAGCGCAGCAAAATCAAACTTTACCGGAAGCAAAAAAGAGGCGGCAAGGGCATTATTGATATTAAAACTATCGGGCGGAACGGAGAAGTGGTCAGCGTCAAAAGCGTGCAGGACGACGATGAAATTATGCTGATTACCGCGAAGGGAATTTTGATT
>PFWI01000208.1 GCA_002791075.1 bacterium (Candidatus Ratteibacteria) CG_4_9_14_3_um_filter_41_21
TCACCCTTCAACCCTCTCCCCAAAGGGGAGAGGGAAATTCTTTAAATAACTAATTTCGTGAAGCCCTATTATACAATATATAAGTTGGTCGGGGTGGGCGGATTTGAACCGCCGGCCTCTTGGTCCCGAACCAAGCGCGCTAAACCGGACTGCGCTACACCCCGGGAATAAGTCTTCCTTTCTTATTTCTATCGTTAGCCTTCCAAAATTTCCTTTTCTTTTTTCTCCACCATCTCCTCAATTTTCTTAATGTAACTGTTCGTCAATTCCTGAACTTTCTCCAAACCTTGGTGGAGAGCATCCTCGGAAATTTTTTTCTCCTTTTCTAAATCCTTCAGGGAATTGTTGCCCCGGTGCCTCTCTGTTCTGAAGGCAATTTTGGCCTCCTCTCCTAATTTTTTGACAATCTTTATAATCTCCCGCCTGCGCTCTTCGCTTAAAGGGGGAATCGGCATCTTAATCTGATTTTTATCGGCAATGGGGTTTATTCCCAGGCCGCTAGCCGATAACGCCGTCTTAATCTTTTCAATCAAGGTCTTGTCCCAGGGAACGATCAGTAAAAGTTGGGGAGAAGGAACTGAAAGTGTTGCCACCTGCTTGAGCGGAAGCTGAGCGCCGTAAGAATCCACCTTGATTCCGTCTACCAGGGAGATTGAAGCTTTTCCCGCCCGCAGATTCCCGATAGTTTTACTGCTTACCTCTAAAATCTTCTCCATATTCTTTTCTATTTCCTGATAAGTTTTTTTATCCATTTTTAATTCACCTCGGTTCCAATTTTTTCCCCGCAAACCACCCTTTTAATGTTACCTTTTTCCAAAAGATTAAAAACGATAATCGGCAAATTATTATCCATACAAAGGCTAATTGCGGTAGAATCCATTACTTTTAGCCCTTTTTTCAGAACCTCAATATAGGTTATTTTGCGATACCTTTTGGCGGTCGGCTCTTTAAAGGGGTCAGCGCTGTAAATCCCGTCAACTTTGGTGGCTTTCAGGATAACCTCGGCGTTCATTTCAACCGCCCGCAGGCTTGCCGCAGTATCGGTAGTAAAATAGGGGTTCCCGGTCCCTCCGGCGAAGATAACAATTCTCTTTTTCTCCAAATGCCGAATTGCCCGCCGCCGGATATAAGGTTCGGCAATCTCGTGCATTTCAAGCGCGCTCTGAACGCGGGTGTGGATATGCAGCCTCTCCAAAGCGCTCTGCAGCGCCAAACTATTAATCACCGTGGCTAACATCCCCATATAATCAGCGGTGGAGTGGTCGATCCCTTTTCTTTCCACTCCTCGGAAGATATTACCCGCTCCGATGACAATGGCCAGCTCTACCCCTAAATTATAGACTTCTTTAATTTCCCTGGCAATGGAAGTAAGAGCAAAAGAATCAATGCCGGAGGTTCTCTTTCCCTGTAAGGCTTCCCCGGATAGTTTCAGCATAATCCGTTTATATTTTCGTTTAATCATTAGAAATCCTCCTTCTTTCTTAACCACGAATTACACGAATTAATCGAATTTAAAACTGACACGAAGTGTCATTGCGAGTCCGCCAGTGTATCATAGGCGGATGTGGCAATCTCATTGTTAAAAGCGAGATTCTTCACTTCGTTCAGAATGACTTACTCTTTTCTCTTTAATTCGTGAAATTCGATAAATTCGTGGTTTCATTTATTTATTTTTTCCTGGGAAAAATTGGCTCACCCTTTTTGATTCTTCTTCCCGGCGGCAAAAGTCCCCATTTAACCTCCCGGAAATTCTGTTCTTCGAACTCCCCGGCAATCCCCAGCCGCTGTGCAATTTTTTTAGAGGTTTCCGGCAGGAAGGGTTTTAAAAAAAGAGCGACCAGTCTTAACGTTTCCCCTACATTGTAAAGAACCGGGCCGGCCTCTTTTTGAGAAAGACGCCAGGGGCTCTTTTCATCAAGATATTTATTGGCTGCTCCGACAATTTCCCAGATTTTAATCAAGGCTTCATTATATTTTAATGCTTCTATCGATTTGATAATTCCGGGAAGAGAAAGAGATTTCTCCTTGAGTTTTTCATCTGAAGAACCACAAGAGGAAGGGATTTTACCCTCAAAGGAAGTCTCTAGAAGACTAAGACTGCGATGCAGGAGATTGCCCAGGTCGTTAGCCAGGTCGCTATTGTACCTCTTTAAAAATACGGGGGAAGAATATTCGCCGTCTAACCCAAAAGGCACCTCCCTTAACAGAAAATAACGCAGGCTGTCTGCCCCGAATTCCGAGATAATCTCTTCCGGGGAAACCACAGTGCCTTTTGACTTAGAAATTTTTTCTCCCCCGATTACCCACCACCCGTGGGCAAAAATTCTCCCGGGTAAAGGGAGAGACAGGGAAAAAAGAATTGCCGGCCAGATAACGTCGTGAAAACGGATAATGTCTTTGCCGATAAACTGCACGTCCGGAGGCCAATACCTTTCAAAAAGTTTTGCATCGGAAAGATAGTTAATTCCGGAAAGATAATTGAGCAGAGCGTCAAACCAGACGTAAATACTAAAATTTTCCTTGATTAAGATACCCCACTGGCAACCCGCCCGGGTAATGCTTAAATCGGTAAGCCCCCCCCGGATAAAATTCGTTACTTCTTTCTCCCTGAACTTTGGCCCGATAAAATCCGGATTTTCCCGGATATAGGAAAGTAAAAATTCCTGGTATTTTGAGAGCCGGAAAAAGTAAGCCGGCTCTTCCAAAAAACTGGCTTTTCTTCCGCAGTCAGGACAAAGGTTTTCCTTTAATTGGGAACTGGGAACGTAACTCTCGCAAGAGATACAATAACTGCCTTTATAGGTGCCTAAATAGAGGTCGCCTTTTTGATGGATTTTATCAAAAACTTCCCTCACGAGCTTTTCGTGGCTGGCTTCGGTAGTGCGCAGAAAACGGTCGTAAGAGATATTTAATTTTTCCCAGAGTTTTTGGAAGCGGGCGGCCGTCCGATCGGCCAATTCCTTGGGAGAAAGGTTTAAGGAGGAGGAAGCGGCCGCGATCTTTTGCCCGTGTTCGTCGGTGCCGGTCAAGAAAAAGACGTCTTTGCCCAATAGCCTTTCGCTTCTGGCTAAGACATCGGCGGCAACCTCGGTATAGGCATGGCCGATGTGGGGAGAATCATTCACGTAATAAAGGGGGGTAGTAATATAAAATTTGCTCACTTTTTATTATTAATTAGCCACCAATAACACACAAATCTACACTACTTACCACGAAAACACGATAGTATAAAGAAGACACGAAAGAAATAGCAACCACGATATTATCTCGAATTTCACGAATTAAAAACAGCATTCACCACAGAGGCACAAAGACACAGAGAACACAAAGTTCACCAAGAATTATAAATAAATTTTTCTTGGTTATTCTTTGAGACTTTGAGTCTTTGTGGTTAAAGTATTTTGTAGTTTTTCGTGCTTTCAAGTTTTCGTGTTCTTGTTGGTAATCTTTGTATGTTTTATTATTTGTGTTAATTCGTGGTTCCATTTTATTTATTTTTTTCCCCATAATTCTCCCCCTCAAAAGCAAGACAGCATCTGAGTCTTCCGCAAAGTCCGGAGATTTTACTTGTGTCCGAAGGCAAATTTTGTTCTTTGGCCATGCGCATCGTTACGGGCTTAAATTTTTTTAGAAATAGGGCGCAGCAAATCGGCCGTCCGCAGATGCCATGTCCGCCAACCATTCTTGCCTCATCCCGAAGCCCAATCTGCCGCATTTCAATCCGGCAGTTAAAAATAGAGGCGAGAGTCTTCACTAACTCCCCGAAGTCAACCCTTTCCTCGGCCCAATAATAGAAAGTAATAATGGATAAATCAAAGGAATGTTCGGCATCAATAAGTTTCATCGGCACCGCCGTTTCTTCAATTTTTTTTAAGGCTATTTCAAAAGCTTCCTCATCGCGTTTATAATTATTCTCAATCTTTTCAATATCCTCTTCATTTACCTTTCTGAGTATTTTTCTTAAAGGAGAATCAATATCTTTCAGCTCAAGAAATTTCGGGGAAGAGATAACCTCCCCGTAATCTTCTTTTTCTGCTTCAGATTCAATAATACAATAATCGGATATTTTCAAATTCAGGTTTCCCACCAGAAAATAAGCGATTCGGTCTAATTTTCTAATTCGGACTTGCGCAACCCGTTCCATTTTTTGTATCTTCACCACAAAGGCATCAAGACTCAAAGAATAACCAAGAGAAAATTTATTTATAATTCTTGGTGAACTTTGTGTTCTCTGTGACTCTGTGGTGAATATTTATTTTTTCTTTCGTGTCTTTTTCATTCGTGTTAATTCGTGGTTTCATTTAAAAGTTTCTCTGCTTCTTTATATTTTTCCATTGCTTTCTTCTTTTCTCCTACAAACTCATAAAGGTGTCCCAATTCCCAGTGATAGAAACCTTTGGTCGGATAGCAAGCGATTGCCTCTTTTAACTGGCTAATCGCCTCTTCTGAAAAAGAAGGGTTTCTTTCCCAAATTGCCTTGAACCAATAGAGTTTGGCTAAATTGTAGTGGTAATAAGCAAGATAGGGATTGAGAAATATTGCTCTCTTGATTTCTTTAATCGCGGTTTCCAGGATTAAGGAATCCTTTTGCGAAAAAGCAATATTTTGGTCAATTTCGAATAAGCGGTACCAATAAAAAGGATTCTTCGGCTGCCAGAATAAAGCTTTTTCCAACATTACCCTTGCCCCTCTAAACTCCTTTTTATCCACCAACTGGATTGATTCTTTGGCTTTCCTCTCGGCTAAAATTTCCTTCAGGTTCCCCCAACCTAAAAAAGTAATCAGGACTATTATAAGGAAAAGGGTAGTCTTTGTCAAAAAGTTATTTTTTACCCGGTAAAATCGTTCTTCTTTCAAGAGAATCACTCCCAAAGCCAGAACGAAAAAGATTATGACGGCTAAAGAAGGGTTGTAGAGGTCAAAATCACCCAGGGAGTGAACCAGGAAACCAAAAATGGATAAGGATAATCCCAAAAGAATTAGGGGGTAATTTTCTTTTTTTAAATGTTGTGTGTCATTGCGAGAGCCGATAGGCTCGTGGCAATCCCTCACTTTATGAGATTGCTTCGGGATAAATCCCTCGCAACGACTTCGTCGGATTGCTTCACTTCGTTCGCAATGACTGAATGTATCAGGGATAATTCTTCTCATCGCCGCCCGGAAAAAATTCGCCCAGATCCAGAGGAAGAAAAGAAGCCCCAAAATTCCGGTTTCCGCCCAAACCTCCAAAAAATTGTTATGAGCGTGCTGGGTTTCCATCGTACCGGGAAGTTTATACCGGGCAAATCTGCTTCCAAAAGTCCCCGGGCCACTGCCAAAAAAGGAAGTCTCCTTAATCATCTGAAAACTCGCGGACCAATAACCAATCCGGTCCTGGAAAGAAGAAAAATGGGGCAACTTTCCGGATTTAAAGGATAAAGAGAAAACGAATAGACCAAGAAAAAGAAATACCCCGCCAAACAAGAGTATTTTTCTCCTCTCCCTTAAAAAATAAAAAAGAAGGAAGAAAATAATTATAGAAAACAAGCTGAGCTGTCCTCCAACCGATTTGGTATAAAAAAGACAATAGAGCAGGAGTGCTGAAATTGCCAGAAAAACAGATTTTAAAAAGGATTTGCTTCTAATCGCCATCACGATACTGATGGGAAAAATCATAACAATATAGCCGGCCAACATATTGGGATAGACAAAGGTGGAAAAAATACGGTTAGAAGAAAGCCGGGCTAAAAGAGCCGGCGGCAATTCCTCCATCCGGTAATGAGTAGCAATAAATTTTCGGGTTATCTCCAACCCCCAAAAATATTGATAGATTCCGTAAAGAGAGATTAAAACTGCGGAAAATAAAAGAACAACAAGAAAATTCTTAACTTTTTTCTCTTCAACATTATTGACCACCAGCCAATAAAGAAGAAAATAATTGATAAATTGAAGAAAGCTATGCGACGCAATATAACGGCAGGAAGAAAAAGAGGTGCTGAGAAGGAGGATAAAGATGAAAAATAAAATAGGGATATCCAGAGAAGTCCTGGAAACAAAAATGGTTTTCTCCTCCTCGCAGATGAGGCTGAAAAGCCAAAGAATAGCCAGGAAGATAATTATCAATTGAAAAACGTTATTGGGGATAGGATAAGTAAGGCCGTCAATGAAAGGCCGCAGAAGAATAAAAGCAAAAAGAAAACCCTTGATTATTGATTTGATTAGTTCTCTATTTTTCATGCAATAAATTAGATTGCGCAGCCTGCCCCGAGCCTGTCATTTGAGATTGCCACAGTCGTCCCCTCTGCTTTCTTGCGAAAGCAAGAAGGGGGGACTCCTTCGCAATGACAGGTGAAGGGGTCTTGTTCCTCGCAATGACTTTTCTTTGTCTTGTCATTGCGAGTCCGCCAATTACTTGGGCGGACGTGGCAATCTCATAAAAATGGAATTCCTATACAATCAAAGAACCTACAAGTTTATCCAGATTATAAATTCTTTTGCGGGAAAGATACCGCTTTAAGCCGGCAATAATTTCCCGGCAAAGATCAGGATTGATGAAAATAGCGCTTCCCAGGCCAATGGCATTGGCCCCGGTGATAATAAATTCCAGGGCATCACTGGTATTGGCAATTCCTCCCATCCCGATAATAGGCAAAGAAGTTGTCTTTCTCACCTGCCAGACCATCCTTAACGCAATAGGCTTTATTGCCGGTCCGGAGAGCCCCCCCAAAACACCTCCTAATTTCGCCCGTCCGGTTTCAGCGTCAATGCCTATTGCCGAGAAAGTATTCACCAAACTTAAAATATCCGCCCCGGCTTTTTCCGCAGACTTCGCTATTTTGCCGATATCGGTAACGTTGGGAGAGAGTTTAACCAAAAGAGGAAGATTGGTTTTTTTTCTCACGGCCTTGACCAAACCAAACGTTTCAACTTCATCCTGGCCAATAGTTAAATCTTTCCCGACATTGGGACAGGAGATATTCAATTCTATCCCGGCAATTTTTTTCCGGTTTAAGAGAGAGATAAGTTTCAGATATTCATCCCGAGTTTCTCCGGCAATGCTCACGATGACCGGGGTAGAAAATTTTTTGAGAAGACCGGGTAATTTTTCCTTTAAGAAAACTTCTGCTCCCACGTTGGCCAGGCCGATGGAATTTAAAATGCCGGATGCTGTTTCTACCACCCGGGGAGGAGGATTGCCGGCTTTCGGTTTAAGGGTAATGGTTTTGGTTACAACCGCCCCTACATCGTCAAGAGAAATCAAATCCTTGTATTCGTCCCCGTAACCAAAACATCCGCTTGCCAAAACAATAGGGTTTTTCAGGCTTATTCGGCCAAGATTGGTTTTCAGGTTAATCTTTTTCACCAGATGATCTCCTTACTGTCAAAAACCGGCCCATCTTTGCAAACTCTTTTATAGCCGTTTTTCGTTCTCACCGCACATCCCTGGCAGGCCCCCACCCCGCAGACAATGAATTCTTCCAAAGAGACATAACAAAGAGCCCGGTGTCTTTCGGCAATTTTCGCGGTTTCTTTCAACATCTTCATCGGACCGCAGGCGTAAATAACAGTGGGGAGTGGGGAGTGGAGAGTGGGGAGTAGTTCCTGCAGTAAATCGGTAACTAAACCTTTCTTCCCCAAACTTCCGTCTTCCGTGGAAATTTTGATTTTGGTTTTTAATCGCTTAAATTTGTCCCGGCCTAAAATATCCCGCTTACTTCTGCCGCCAATAAGGACCGCCGGGCAAGAGGCAAGTCTCTGGCTCAAAAAACAGAGGGATGCCACTCCCGCACCGCCGGCGACCAGGATAACTTTTGTTCTCTTATCCGGTAATCGATACCCGTTTCCCAAAGGCCCGATAACATCAAGGAGCTCATCTTTTTTTCTCCGGGAAAGTATCCCGGTTCCCGCTCCGGTCACCTTATAAAGAATTTGTATATTTTCCTTGTGAACAGAATGGATAGAAAATGGCCTTCGGAGTAAAGGAAAGATTTTTTCATTTACCCGAAGATGGACAAACTGGCCTGGCTTGGCTAAGCGGGCTATCGGCGGGGTTTTTAGAGAGAGCCGGTAGTAGGTTTCGGGCAAAAGTTCTTTATTCTCAATAATTCTGGCTTTTACCTGTAACATTGGAAATAGTTTAACATATTCCCGGTTCTTTTGACAATTTCCCTTTTCTTAGGGTAAAATAAAAAATACAAAAGGGAGGAGACAAAATGAAACACAGTATTCTTTTTCTGATTTTTTTCTTGATTATCGGCACTTTCATCGGCACCACTATCGGAGAACTCCTGGGGCTTTTAGTAGGAGAAGGAGCGAAAATCTACCCTTTCTTTCACCTGGGCATTTCCCCTTCTTTTGGTCCGGCTACTTTAAACCTCATTATTACCAGTCTTACCTTCGGCATTACCGCAAAGATTAACCTCTGCGGTGTCTTAGGGATGCTTATCTGCGCCATCTTCGCCTTAAAAAAACTCTAACCATTGGAAACCACGAATTTCTCGAATTGTACGAATTAAAGAGAAAAGAGTAAGTCATTCTGAACGAAGTGAAGAATCTCGCTTTTAACAATGAGATTGCCACATCCGCCTATGATACACTGGCGGACTCGCAATGACACTTCGTGTCAGTTTTAAATTCGATTAATTCGTATAATTCGTGGTTAAGATAAGAAAGAATGAAAAAATACCAAACCGGCATAAAAAACTGGCCCGAGGATGAAAGGCCGCGAGAAAAACTCTTCAAGTCCGGAGAACATACCTTAAGCGATACCGAATTATTAGCCATTCTTTTACGCAGTGGCAGCAAAGGCCAAAGCGCCATTGATTTAGCCCGAAGAATTATCGAGGAATTTAAAACCTTCCGCAATATGAGCCATACCGATATTCGTCAATGGAAAGGATTTAAAGGCCTGGGCCAGGCCAAGATTGCCCAGATTAAAGCCGCGATTGAAATTGGCCGAAGATTCGGAGAAGAAAAAATAGAAAAAAAGAAAAAGATAACCTGTGCCAAAGATATTGTTGATCTTCTTATGCCGCGGATGAGGGACCTAAAATATGAGATCTTTAAAGTTTTATTTTTGGATGGAGGGAATAAACTTATTGAGATTTCCGAGATGGAACAGGGCTCCATCAGCCAGGCAAGCCCGGTGATTAGGGAAATTATGCACAGAGCCCTGCAGGGTTTCGCCGCCGCTATCATCTGCGTCCACAACCACCCCTCAGGTAATCCCAACCCCAGCCAGGAAGACAAAGATTTTACTAAAGAGCTTATCTCTGCCGGTAAGACTATGCAGATAAAGGTTTTAGACCACATCATCTTCGGCGACAACACCCACTTTAGTTTCGCCGACGAAGGATTGATGTAATAAAAGGATGCAGAAAATAGCCATTTATTTTTGACAAATTAGAAAAAAGTTTATAAAATATGAACAATATGTTCATAACTTGAATGCATAGGAATTTCCTTTTAAAACACTTACCACGAAAGCACGAAGACACGAAATAATAATAACCACGAATTTCTCGAATTTCACGAATTAAAA
>PFWI01000002.1 GCA_002791075.1 bacterium (Candidatus Ratteibacteria) CG_4_9_14_3_um_filter_41_21
TGTATTATTATATAGAAACAATCAAAGAGGATAAAAAACAGGTCCTGTTCCTTATAATTTATCATCAGGAGAAGGAAAAGAAATTTTCATTACTTCTCAGTAGATACAATGCTACTCCCCAAAAATTCCTTCCTTTTCATTCTTCTGCGGCGGCAGTCCTTTCCTTTATTCAAGAAAGATTGGCAAAAAACGAGGAGGATATCTCTCGATTAAATAATGAAATAAGAAAATTTGTGGCTGAAAGAAATAAAATTCTGGTTCTTCTTGATTACTATTCTTCCCTTAAGGAACAGGAGGATATTCAGAGTTCCTTTGGACAGACGAAAAGCGTCTTCCTTCTCACGGGCTGGATTACGAAAAGAGCTCTGCCAAATTTGAAAAGGCACTTGAAGGAAAGATTTCCCGTCGTTGCCCTCTACTTTCGGGATCCAGAGAAGGGGGAGGATGTGCCTACCGTCTTAGAGAATAGAGCCTTAGTTGAACCCTTTGAGGCGGTGACCGATTTGTATGGCCGACCTCTCTATAAAGGGATGGATCCCAGCGGTCTTCTTTCTATTTTTTTCATTCTCTGCTTTGCTACCTGTCTCTCAGATAGCGGCTACGGACTTCTTTTGGCCATTTTTTCCTTTGTTTTACTGAAAAAACTGCATCTCTCGGAGATGGGCAAAAGGCTTTGTCGCTTGTTTCTTTTCAGTGGTTTAGCCACCATTGTAGTCGGGGCGATGACCGGCAGTTGTTTCGGCGACCTCCTCGAGAGAATGCCATTTCCTCCTTTAAAGAGATTTAAGGAAACCCTTACCTTTCTTGCTCCGATCGAAGATCCTCAGGATATGATGAGGTTCTTCTATTTAGCACTTTTGTTTGGGTATCTACAGGTTTCCTCTGGGGTGATGATAAAACTGGCAAAGAGTATTAGGGGTTATGGAGCTGCCGGGCTTAAAAATCTTGCTCCTTTTTTAATCCAATTAGGACTGCCTCTCTGGATTCTCGCTCTTTTATCCCGTAGAGAAATTTTGCCATTTTCCTTTTTAGGAGATTCTTTCTTTTATTGTTTAAGCGCTCTTTTAATTTTTGTTTTTCTCTTCGTCGTCTTCCAGCAATTCGCCGAGCAGCAAGGGATATTTATGAAGTGCTTCTGGGCAGGGTATTCCATTTACGGAATGGTTGTCGGAAATCTTTTGTCCGATACTCTAAGTTACTCCCGGCTCTTTGCTCTGGGGATGACCACCGGACTTTTGGCCATTGTTATAAATCAACTGGTCTCCCTTGCCCTTCCCACTCCCTATCTTGGCGTTATTTTAGGGATCCTTATCTTTTGTTTTGGGCATTTATTTAATCTTGGTATTAATGTTCTGGGCGCCTATGTTCATACCAGCAGGCTACAATATTTAGAATTCTTTACCAAGTTCTATGAGGCTGGAGGAAGGGTGTTTAAGCCCTTCAGGATTGAAAGGAAATACACAATTATTACATAGATGGCGAAGCGTGACTACTATGAGATTCTGGGCGTTCCTAAGAATGCCAGCATTGAAGAGATTAAAAAGGCCTATCGGAAGCTTGCATTGAAATACCACCCTGATCATAATCCCGGGGATAAGCAGGCAGAGGAGAGGTTTAAGGAAGCAACCGAGGCTTACGAGGTTTTATCCGATTCAAAGAAGCGGGCTACCTACGACCAGTTTGGTCATCGCGGTTTTGGTGCGGGCTTTGACTGGACACAGGATTTCTCCCGGGTCAGAACAGATTTTGGTGACCTTTTTGGTGACCTCTTCGAGAGCACCTTCTTTAGCGATTTCTTCGGAGAAGGGTTCGGAAGAAGGGAAAAGGTTTATCAGAGGGGTTCTGACCTTCAATATAGCCTTTCCCTTAGTTTAAGGGAGGCGGCCACCGGAACAGAAAAGTACATTAATCTTTCCCGCTTGGACAAATGTCCCACCTGTAATGGAAGCGGGATGAGCAAAGGAACCGGAAAGAGAGCCTGCCCGCAATGCCAGGGAGCAGGTCAGGTAAGTTATGGCTCAGGCTTCATCAGTTTTGCGCGCACCTGCCCGAGATGTAAAGGGGAGGGAGAGATCATTATCTCCCCCTGTCGGAACTGCCGGGGCTCAGGTAGAGTTAGAAGAATGCATAAGATTGCGGTAAAGGTTCCGGCCGGAGTGGATAAAGGTTCTACCCTGCGCATTCCGGGAAAGGGTGATCTCGGATTAAGGGGAAGTTCTCCGGGGGATCTTTATCTCCTCATCTATGTGGAGGAAGACGAGCTTTTCCATCGGGACGGAGATGATATTATCTGCGAGGTTCCCATCACCTTTGTTCAGGCTACCTTAGGAGCAGAGATTGAGGTGCCAACCCTCTTTGGAAAGGTGGAAATGAAGATACCGCCGGGAACTCAGAGTGGCAGGATTTTTAGGCTGCGTGGTCAGGGAATTCCTAATCTCCGCGGCTATGGGAAGGGGGACCAATTGCTGAAGATTTTGGCGGAGATACCGACAAACCTGAATAAGGAGGAAAGAAGGCTATTAGAGCAGTTTAGAGATATCTCTGAGGAGCGCACCAGCCCCGAGGTAAAAAAATTCTGGGAAAGGTTTAAACACTGAGAGGGGAGGAAAATGGAGAAGGAAAAACTAAAGATGCAGAGAAACTGGTTCTTAGTTGATGCTCAGGATAAAATTTTGGGCAGGATAGCCACAAAAATTGCCACCGCTCTTTCCGGGAAGAACAAACCCTCCTACAGCCCCTGGCTGGATGGAGGGGATTTTGTGGTTGTCATCAATAGCGAAAAGATAAAGGTTACGGGAAAGAAGATAAAGGATAAACTCTACTATAAACACTCCGGTTATCCCGGCGGCTTAAAGACAATAACCTTTGAAAGATTACAGAAGAAAAACCCGGAAACGGTTATCAGATTGGCGGTAAAGGGGATGTTGCCCAAGAATAAAACTCAGGCAAAAAGGATGAAAAGATTGAAGGTCTATTCTGGAGAGAAGCATCCCCATCAAGCCCAGAAGCTACAACTACTAAAATGACACAGAGTGTCATTGCGAGCGTTAGCGAAGCAATCTCATTGAGATCGCCACGCTTGCCAAAGGCAAGCTCGCGACGCTTCGCGGATTGCCACGAGCCGATTCCATCGGCTCTCGCAACGACGGAGTTTACACTGAACCCTTCGCTCTCGCTCAGGACAGGCTCCGTGAATGTGTCGGATTGCCACGTCGTCCCCCCTGCTTTCTTGCGAAAGCAAGAAGGGGGGACTCCTCGCAATGACATCTGTGATGAAAAAAGGAGGGATTATGCCTAAAATTTATATTATTGATGTTACCAATCGGGATGGGGTGCAAACCTCAAGATTGGGATTGGCAAAATTGCAAAAAACCCTGATTAATCTCTATCTTAACGATATGGGCATCTTTCAGAGTGAGATGGGTTTTCCGGTGACCAGACATGAAATCAATTATCTGAAAGGAAACCTGAGCTTGGCCGAGAGAGGGGTGCTTTCTTCCATCAGGCTTTCGGGCTGGATTCGTGCAATAAGCTCCGATGTTAAAGAAACATTCAAAAATATCAAAATCAAGCATCTCAATCTCTCCATCTCTACCTCTAAACAGATGATTTTGGGCAAATTTGAAGGTGGAAAGAGTGAAAAAGATATCTTAAGGTTGATGAAGAATGCTGTGGGATTGGCTAAAGAGAAAGGAGCAGAGTCAATTGGAGTCAATGCGGAAGATGCCTCCCGCACCGAACTTAGTTATTTAATAGAATTTGCCTCTCTGGCTAAGGAGAATGGAGCAATCCGGATACGCTACTGTGATACCCTTGGGTATGAATCTCCCTTTAGCATCTATGAGAGGATATATAAGTTGGCCAAGGAGGTGAGGATACCGATAGAACTTCACTGTCATAATGATTTAGGTATGGCTGTGGCTTGCACTCTTGCTGGAGCAAAGGGAGCGCTTGATGCTGGGTTTGATGCCTACATCAATACCACCATTAATGGAATGGGCGAGAGAACCGGGAATGCCGATTTGGTCTCCGTGATCCTGGCGATACAGGAATCCTCCGGCATCTCTGGCAAATATAAACTCGATGAAAAAATTGACCTGAGGAAGGCCTGGAAATTGGCCCATTACGCCTCCTATGCCTTTGGTGTTCCCATTCCCATCAATCAGGTTGGGGTGGGAGCCAATGCCTTCGCCCATGAATCAGGTATTCATGTCGATGGTGCCTTAAAGGATAGAAGAAACTATGAACTCTATGACTTTGAGGATTTAGGAAGGGGTGAACCGGAAATTATTGAGACGGGAAGAATGATAACCCTGGGGGAATATAGTGGCATTAAGGGTCTGCGCAATATCTATGGGAAGTTAGAGATAGAATTTAAGGACGAAAAGGAAGCAAGAAAAATCCTTGAATTAGCCAGATATGCCAATGTTCACACCCAGAAGCCTCTTACCGAGGATGAGCTAAAATTCATTGCTCAATACCCGGAAGAGGCCCGTCAGATTATGACCGTCACCCCCTAAGGGAGGCTCGGAGGTTTCATAGCCAATGGTCAGTTGCTCCGCATCTATGATGTTGTTGCCAGTGGCAACAACATTGGGACGGATACCAAACTGACGAAGTCATTGCGAGGAGTGTTTTTTACGACGAAGCAATCTCATGAGATTGCCACGCCTCCTAATGGAGGCTCGCAACAACTTCGTTGGTTTCGGCTTCTTTCCTCTGCTTCGTTAAGATTTGTCTATCCGTCTCCACTTATGATTGCTTCGCAACTACCATTGCCTTTAATGTTCTCCCCTTTGGGGAGATATAGAGGGGCTTGACTCGCCTTAGGGGAAAAAAGGAGAAAGAATGAATGAGAAAGAAAGTAAAATTAGGTTTGGTGTGATCGGGACAGAGAATTCCCATGTAAATCAAGCCTGTAAGAGATTTAACCTTGAGAAAAGTATCAAAGGCGCTGTGGTAGAGGCATTGTATCCGGGTGAAGGCGATACTTTAGAGCATGTTAAAGAGGTTCAGAAAGAAGGCAATGTCCCCTTGCTTGTGGAAAAGCCCGAAGATATGCTGGGTAGGATAGATGCGGTGATCATTATGAACAGACATGCCAAATATCACGGCAAATATGCGAGGCTTTTTCTGGAAAACAGAATTCCAACCTTGATCGATAAACCATTCAGTTGCAATTTAGAGGAGGCAAGAGAGATTATTGAACTCAGCCATAAGACCAACACCTGGCTTTCCTCTTCCTCCACCGTATGGAAGACCTCAAGTTTTCAAAATTTTTTCAAACGGGCTAAAGAGGAATTAGGGCCTATCCATTCGGGAATGGTTGGAGGTCCTTTTGATTTTGAAAGCGAGTTTGGCGGTGTATTCTTTTACGGGATTCACGCGGTTGAAATGCTTTTGAATGGTTTTGGATATGATGTCAAAACGGTCTCGGCAAAACTTCATCGCAAAAACTGTTTTGTGACAACAACATTGGAAAGCGGAAAAGTTGTAGCTCTTCATCTTATTGGGGAGAAAGGTGGGACTTTTCAGGTTCTTGTTCATTGCGAAAAAGGAAGCCGCTACTTAGAAGTAGATACATCCGACGGATACGACATCGGTTTTAGAACCTTGATTGAAAACATAAAAACCAACACCAGACCTTTTTCCGATGAGCAACTTCTTATGCCGATTAAGGTTCTCCTGGCAATTGATAAGTCGGCCAGGGAAAACAGAGAGGTTGAGATAAAATAAAAACCACAGAATACACAGATTAACGTAGATTAGGTTGTGTGTCATTGCGAGTCCGAAGGACGTGGCAATCCCATTGAGATTGCTTCACTTCGTTCGCAATGACAATACATTAAAAAATAGAGGGGAGAAAATGGAAAGGTTAAAATGTGGGGTTGTGGGTCTGGGACGAATTGGTTGGTGTCATCATTGCCAAAAGATTCAGGAAAGGGATGATCTGGAGCTTACCTGTGTGGTAGATCCACTTGCTGAGCGCCGAGAAGAGGCGATAACAACATTTAAAACAAAAGCATTCTCTACAATTGAGGAGGCGATAAACAATCTTAATTTAGACCTTTTAGTAGTTGCCTCTCCTTCTAAGTTTCATTGTGAGCAAACAATTAGGGCGTTGAATAGTGGAATTAATGTTCTGGTGGAAAAACCAATGGCCGGAACCCTTAAGGAAGTAGACGAAATGATTGCAACATCCAAAAGGAAGGGAAAGGTTTTGGCGGTGCACCAGCAGCACCGCTTTGCCGCCGATTATGTTCAACTTAAGGAAATTTTAGATTCCGGGATTTTAGGTAAAGTTTACCGTATCATCCGCAGAGATTACGGGTTTAGCCGGAGAAGTGATTGGCAGAGTTTAAAACGGATGGGAGGTGGAACATTAAGCAATACCGGACCTCACGGAATCGATATGCTCCTGGGAATTCTTGGGGGAAAAGCAGAACTATTATTTGCCGATTTGCGAAAGATTGCTACCGTTGGCGATGCGGAAGATGTGGCAGTACTTCTTTTTAAAGGAGGGAAAGGGGAGTTGGTGGAATATGAATTAAACAGTGCTGCCGCCTTTCCGGAGCCAAACTGGTATATTATGGGAGAGTCCGGGACACTTATCTACCAAGATAGCACCTTTCGTATAAAATATTTTAACCCGGATGAATTAATGCCTCTCTCGGTTGATGACTCACTGGCGGTGAAAGGAAGGACATACGATAACAAGGATCGCATTCCCTGGCAGGAAAAGGTCATCCCCCTTGACCAGACCAAGGTTCTTGATCTTTACGATAATTTAGTTGCTGCCATTTATGGTAAGGAAAAATTAAGAGTTCCTCTTGAAGATGTGCGGGAGCAGCTTCGTCTTATAGAAGAGGCGAAAAAAGCTTCTGGCTTTTACCAATGAAATGAATGTCTTTAATTTTAACGAGGTAAAAAGGATATTGGTTTTGGGTGCGCATCCGGATGATGAGATTATTGGTCCCGGAGGCACAATTCATCGTTTCTCGCGTAAAGGAAAACAGGTTTATGTAATTACCTTTACCTGTGGAGGGACAGCCACTAACACACCCGAGAAAATAGAGTTGATGATTGAAAAACGGCGTCGGGAAATGGAGAAAACTAACCGAATATTCGGGATAACTAAAAGGACGATTTTAAATTATCAATCTCAGGAGGTTTACCGCGCCGCTTATGGAACGGATGAACTTCATCACCGATTGATAAAATTAATCAGAAAATATAAGCCAGAACTTATCTTCACCCATTCCCGGGATAACCATCGCGACCACAATGCTGTTTACACTATTACCCCGGAAGCAGTATTTCAGGCTTCAGAATCAATTTTAGGTTATTTGGGGGAGCCCTGGCCAATTGCTCCTATCTTCTATTATGGGGTGGAGCAGGAATTGGCAGAACCCAACGTAATAGTTCAGGTCAATAAAGAAGATTTAGGGGCAAAGATTGAGGCTTTGGAGGCCCAACTTTCGCAAACGAGAAAAGATTATCTGAAGCATTTCAAACAAATGGTGACTGCAAGGTCACAACTCTGGGGAGCAAAGTTCTTTGGCGCTGATAAATTGGCAGAGCCTTTTTATGTTAATTACCGCAGTCCAATCTTGGTTGAGGAGTAAAAATGTATTTAAAAGAAAATTCCATAACTCTTTTAAGAAAATAAGAGGAGGAAAATGAAGATCTATGTTTCGGTAGATATGGAAGGAATTAGTGGAGTATTCAGCTGGGAGCAGACCGGAAGAGATGAAAAAGGCTCCGAATACGAAAAAGCTCGCCATCTTTATACTCAGGATGCTAATGCAGTGGTAGAAGCGTGCAAAGAAAATGGGGTGGAAAGAATAGTAGTGATGGATGGACATAATGGGGGATATAATTTTGTAATCGAAGAACTGCATCCAGATGGCGAATATATCATTGGCCATTCAAGAAGAGATATTCTCCCCGGATTTGATAAAAGTTTTGACGGTGTAATTTTACTTGGATTTCATGCAATGGCAGGGACTTTGTGTGGAATTTTGGACCATACCCAGAGTTCAAAGACCTGGTTTAACTACTTTATCAATGGCAAAAAAATGGGCGAAGTGGGGCAAGAAGCAGTTATGGCTGGAGGTCTCGGAGTTCCGATCATCCTAGTAACCGGAGATAAGGCGGTATGCAAGGAAGCAAAACAACTTCTTGGTAATGTTGAGACGGTGGCAGTGAAGGAAGGGCTTTCACGAAATTGCGCCAGAATAATTGCTCCCGTAAAAGCCCATCAACTGATCAGAGAAGGGGCAAAAAGAGCCATAAAAAGGATTAAGGATTTTAAGCCTTATATCATTAAACCACCCATAGAAGTAAGGATAGAATTTCAAAATACCGATGTTGCTGACGGCTACGAAAGAGCGGGATGGAAACGAGTTGATGGCCGCACCGTTTGTCGCACCGTGGATAGCGCCCTGAAAATTGTTGACTGATGCATCTTATGAAAGTGATATCACCAACCATTGCTTATCCTTCGGCAGGGGAAACAATGGCGAGTAACTGGGCAAGAATAACAAGGATGTATCGCAATTTTATAGGAGGCAGAATGATTGATGTTCATACCCATATCGGGAGAGGAACAGTAAAGGACAAGCCTGTAGTAGATGAAAAGGAGTTATTAAAAAAGATGGATGAATTGGAAATAGAGAGAGCGGTGCTTTTACCAAGGGGGGTAAGCCCAGAATGCTCTTTCTTCCATTTCACTACTGACGATGTATTGAAAGTCTACAAACGCCATCCGGACCGTATCATTCCCTTCTGTAAGCTTGACCCGAGAAATGGAGGAAATTCCCTGGAGACCGATTTCTCCTGGATTTTAGAGGAATACAAAGAAAAGGGTTGTAAAGGGGTAGGTGAATTAACCGGGAATTTATATCTCGATGACCCCCTCTATAAAAACCTATTCTATCACTGTGGAAAGGTTGGGTTGCCGGTTCTCTTTCATTTGGCGGTTGGAGTAAAATACGGAATTTATGGTGCTGCCGATGATATTGGTTTACCAAGGCTGGAAAAGGTTTTGAAAGAATTTCCCAAGACCATCTTCATCGGTCATGCGATGGCCTTCTGGAGCGAGATTACCTCAGAGGTAGATGAGGAGACAAGGGGTGGCTACCCCAAAGGGCCGGTAAAATCTCCGGGCAGGGTTCCAAAACTTCTTAAGAGATATCCTAACCTCTATGGAGATTTATCTGCCGGAAGTGGTTATAATGCTATATCCAGAGACCCTGATTATGGCTATAAGTTCTTAGAAGAGTTTCGGGATAAACTTCTTTTTGGCACCGACATCTGCCATATCAATCAGGATGCCCCCATTGTCCCTTACTTTAAAAAATCCTTAGAAGAGGGTAAAATCTCTCAAACCGCTTACGAGAAGATAACCCAAAAGAATGCAGAAAAAATTCTAAAATTGTAGGCACTTGACATTGCTATTTTTTTGGGTATAATTATCATCAGGAGAAAAAGATGAATATTATGGCTGTTGTTTTGGGGTTTTTGGGAGTAATGTTAGGTTTCACCAGTGTGGTAGTGGCAATTGTTTTGCCAAAGAGTTTGAGTAGAGAAACTGACAAGTTGATAGAGAAAGAGGACGCGAGAGCAAAACAATTGATTGATGAAGGTAATAAAAGAGCCGAAGAAGGAAAGAAGGAAACACAACGAATGATAGAGGAGGGGCGAAAACGAACGGAAGAGCTTATCCGTTACATCGCCTCCCTTATTGCCGCAGAGGCAAGCAAGACAAGGGAGTCAATAAAACTTTAAAGAGAACCCTATCTGACAAAAAAGAGGATGTGTCCCCATGTAGCGCTTGACATTTTTATTTTTTTGGGGTATAATTACAAATGAGTAAATAAAATGCAGATTAAATGTTTGACAAAGAATTAAATTTGCGTTATTGTTATCAATGACATTAAATATGAGAAAAAAATGAATAACAATATCAAAAACGGAAATAAAAAATTTGTGCTTAACATCGTTAAAGAACGTCAACCTTTATCTCGGACTCAGATTGGACAACTTACGGGAATGAGATTAGCCAGCATTGGCAAATATGTTCAGGAATTAATTCAGCAAGGATGGCTGATTGAAGAAAACAGAAATCCCTATAGCCGACGTCCAAGGAACACGATGTTGGGCATTAATCCTGAGAAAGGATTTTTTGTGGGAATAGAGTTTGATCCCGAATGGATAATTGGCGTAGTCACCGATATGAGAGGAAATATCAGAAAAAAGATCAAAAGGGATACCCATTCTGACAAAGGTAAGGATGTAATCATTGGTAATTTAATCTCGGCAATTAAGGAGTTGATTCTTGGCTTAGAACAAAAGAAGATTATAGGCATTGGCATCAGTGCCCACGGCATTATTGACACCGAAAAGGGTATTTGCATTTTCTATGTCCAGATTAAGGATTGGAAAAATATCCCTTTAAGAGAGATAATTGAAAAGAAGTTTAATCTTCCCGTAGTCCTGGAGGGAACGGCTCCGATGAAAGCATTTGCGGAAAAAAGTCTGGGTGCGGGTAAAGGAGTAAGGAATCTGGTATTCATAGAATATGGAGTAGCCGGTATCGGAGCGGGGTTCATTTTAAATGGTCAACTGTTTGGAGGAACTACCGAGAATGCTGGGGAGTTAGGTCATACTGTCCTGGAACCAGAGGGACCGATTTGCAGCTGCGGGATGAGTGGCTGTCTGGAAGCACTAGCCTCAGAATCGGTTTTAGCAACTCAGGCAAGAAGGTCTCTTGAGGAAGGAACTAACTCGCTAATTAGTGAGTTGAGTGGAGGTAACCCAGAGAATATTACCGCAGAGATGGTCTTTGAGGCGGCCCGGCGCGGGGATAATTTATCTCTTGGTTTGGTTGATAATGCCGCCAAATACTTGGGAATAGGAATTGCCAACTTAATCAATCTTTTAAATCCGGAGATGGTTGTCCTTGACCCGCAGTTTACTAAAGTGGAAGATCTTTTTTTGCTCCCAACTAAGAGGGCAATCGCCACCCATACGCTACAGCGTTTAATGAAAAATGTCAGAATTGAACTCTCCCCTCTGGGAGAGGAGATCGGCGCGCGGGGAATATGTGCCTATCTGACTGAGAAGGAGATGAGATTGTGCTAACTTCAGAACAGAAAGAACTGCTCAAGGAGAAGGTGTACCGCCTGCTTGAGGAAGTGGGGATGAAGATCGAGAATGAGGAGATTGAATCGATATTACTGAAAAATGGATGTGAAGAAACACCCTCAGGTAGAATAAGAATACTTAGAAAATTAATAGAGGAGATGAGCATTTATCAGAAGAAAACTCAAAAAGAGGATGATGAGGATCAGACTCTTCACCTTCAATGTGGGATTGATTGGGCACATTCCATTATCTGGAATAGAAGACAAAATGAAATTAGGCAAAGATTGCAATCCAAATTTATGATGTCGGCCTTTGACTGCGGTCCTACCAAGTATTATGACTATCAAAATAAAAAGCTGATTCCGGTAGATACCAGAATCTTTATTGAGATGATGAAATTTGCCCAATCCACTCCCGAGATAGGCTATATCAGCACCTGGTATCGCCAGGATGTCCCGCAGAAGACCGAGAGAATGGACTCCCTAATTTTAGCCCTTAAATATACCGATAAGGTTGATGGTATAGAGGCAATTTATCCCGAGCAGATCAAGTATCTCAAAGAGATTGGCGAGATTATCAGTGGGACATCGGAGAATACCCCTTATCTTGCCGGCTCGCAGTGCATTACCTCGCCTCTTGTTTTAGAGAGAAGGTCGGCAGAGGATATCGTGGAGAGAGCGCGTCTGGGCATCAAAAGATACCACATTGCTTCAATGCCTACAATTGGCGTTTCCACCCCGGTTACCCTTGCCGGCTCGGTTGTAATGTCCGCCGCAGAGGTTTTAGGGGGAATGGCCGCCGCTTATAGTATAGACCCCGAGAGTGACCTTTCCGGACGGGCCATCTCAATGGTTACCGATATGAGAACCGGCAATTCGGTCTCTACTGGTCCGGAGACCACCATCCTTAGTTTAGCGGTAAAAGAGTTATTTGACACCTTCTGGGGAGGGCATCTCTGGGTTGAGGTATTCTTTAGCCCTTCAATCAAGGAACCAGGATTGATGGCGGTCTATGAAAATTTATACGGGGTTTACCGTTATTCCAAATTAACAAAAAAGCCGGATATTCCCTATCCGGGAATGGGAACCTTAGGGGAGGGTGGAATTGGCTCCCCGGCTCAGTTTATGCTTGATCTGGAGATCAGAAAATCCGAATTTGCTTTAAAAAACAAGATAATCATCGATGAAGAAACCCTGCCCTTTGAGGAGATTTGTAAAATTACCAGAGAAAGAAAGGAGTTTTTATCCAGTGAACATACCTTAAAACATTTCCGTAAGTTGTGGTCTTCAAATATCTTCAACTTCAAATATGGAGACGAAAAAAATATTCTTGATAAATGTGATGCGTTATGGCGAGAGAATCTCAAGAATTATCAGCCACCCGAATGGTCCAGGGAAAAAATAAAGGCCCTGGATGATTTGCTAACCAAAGCGAAAAAGGAATTGTTGTGAAAAATAATTTTCCGCTTTCTAAAGCGGTTCTCCCAGGATTCCTTGAAAATCCTGTTAATATAGATAAACTGTAAATGTGGGAGGCATCTCCTGATGCCGATACAAGGTCAAGGTCTGGAGACCTGTTGCTACAAGATTAATGTGAAAGCATCATTACGCATATTGCTACTAAAGGTAGCAGATAGACAAGTAGCGCAATTCCCCACAAAGAATAAAGGAGGGAG
>PFWI01000244.1 GCA_002791075.1 bacterium (Candidatus Ratteibacteria) CG_4_9_14_3_um_filter_41_21
CACCCCCTAAAACAGGCAAAAAAACGCAAGATATTGTGGAGTGGATTTGACAAAGAAAAAACTTTATGGTAAGGTTTCTTACAAAAGGAGGAATTATGGAAACAGCAGTTATGTCAACTAGGATAGACCCAACCCGAAAACAACTTTTAAGAATTATAGCAAGTGTAGAAAACAAGCCTATATATAAAGTCATCAATGAAATGATCGATTGCTACGCAGAAGTGCACAAAGAAACCCTGGAGATTCTTTCCCGGCCAGACTGGATGAAACGGATAAAGAAGAGTAAAGAAAAATTTAGGAAAGGAGAAATCATCAGCCATGAAGAACTCGGGAAACAGCTCGGGCTGGGGAGTTAAATACCCTGACGATACAAAAAAAGTATTTAAAAAATTCAGCCGGAAGGAACAAGAGAAAATTTATTCTAAGATCGGGGAATTACAAACCCTGCAAAATCCTCTCTCACATCATCAGGTTTTACCTTTGATAGCAGAATTAAAAGGAAACTGGAAATTGAAGTGGGGGAATTTCAGGGTTGTCTTTGAGTTAAATAGCAGAAAGAGAATCATTGAGGTAGCATTAATAGAGAGAAAAACTGAAGGTACCTACAGAAAGCTTAAGAGAAGATAAAAAATTTCCGCTCAATTCCTATTCTCTCACCAAGACAATTTTAGCAAGTTATTCAGAAACATAAATGATAATTTGCTTTTATTGTTTAATTGTGTTATAGTGTTATTGTTCAATTATATAATTAAACAAGTATGAAGAAAAAATGATAAAGATATCCGTGGCCAATCAGAAAGGTGGGGTAGGTAAAACTACAATTGCTTTTCACCTAGCTAATATCTGGACAGAAGAGGGCAAAAAAGTATTATGTATAGATATGGACCCCCAGGGGAATCTTTCTAGTTCTCTTTGGCCTAAAGAGATACCTGGGGATTCTTTAATCTCTTCTATCTTTGAACAGAAAGAACCTAAAATTATAGAAAAAAATGGGATATATTTGGTAGCCTCTGATATTTCGCTTTCTGTATACGAAAAAGATTTAAGTCTTAAAAATTACTTCCGTTTAAAATCTTGGTTAGATCCTATCGAGGATTTTGATATTGCTATCATTGATTGCCCACCATCATTGGGTCTCTTCACCATTAATTCCCTTATGGCTTCGGAGTGGGTCATAGCCCCAGTAGATGTGTCGGTATATGCTTTAAGAGCTCTAACTGATCTTAAAAATTCATTGAAGGAGTTATCCGAAATAGAAAAACCCCCGTCTCTTTTAGGAATAGTCCTTTCTTCCTTTACTGCACACTACCGGGCCTCTAAAGTAATTAAGGAGCATTTAGAAGAAGAATATAAGGGTCATCTTTTCTCTACAGTTATTCCAGCCTCAACAAAAATAAGAGAAGCTCTTATGTTAGGAGCGCCTGTTTGGAGGGTAAAAGGGGGTACTGCTAATATAGAGGAATCTTTTAGATCCTTGGCTAAGGAAATTATGGAGCGAATTAAAACGAAGAGGAGAAAATAATGGGGAAGGGGGATTTAACTAAATTAAAAGAAGGGTTAAAAAAGACAGAGAAATACAGAACAATTATCTCAGCTGGAAGAGGTGTTAAAGAAGAACTAAAAGCGCATGCCCATTTTTATATTTCTACTGCCTTATTAGATAAAATGAGAGAGTTCCAGGTAAAACACAGGGAGAGATTCCCTAGGATTTCTCATGTGATTGAGGAAGCATTAAAAGAATTTTTAGAGAAGCAATAAATTCTGTGTTATTGTTCAATTGCACAATTGAACAATCATATAATTGCACAAACGATGGGCAAATATAAAAGAGAATCGCCAAGAAAGGATTTAGTGAAGTATGAAAGAAACCTCGCCGAATATCCTTTCTTTTATCCCGGGAGAGGAAAGACGCCTACAAAGATGGAGCATACCTTCGAAGTTAAAGATAAAAACGGGGAGGTAATAGGAGAAGGGAGTGTCGCCGTCAGAAACGGTGAAGGCGTCCCTGGGCCATTAGAGCAGGATCTTACTTTTGTATTTTCTAAACTCTTTGAGGAACAGGGATACCCGGAAAAAGTAGATTTTGCCACTCATAAGATAGCCGAAAAGATGAAGAGGAAATGGGGAGGAAAAACAAAAGAGGAAATCCGGGAAGGAGTTAGAACGCTCACGGAAAGTTTTTACATCCTTAAAGGAATCGGACACGGTCCTATGGTGTCTGCAGAAACAGGCTTTCATTTAATTGATAGTTATGATTTCTACGACTACAAAGATGATCTAAAAAAGGGGATTCCTTACACAGCAGCAAAAGAAGTAAACTTCATAAGATTTTCCAATGTGATGAAAGAAGCGATAATAAGAAATCACTGGAAACTTATGGATTCTAAAATATACTTTTCTTTACCTTCCGGATTGCCCCGCACCCTCTATCTTTACCTGGAGAAGAAGGGACTCTGGAAGAAACATCTTTACAGTGAAAAAACTAAAAGTTTAGCAAACCATTTAGGATTGAATATGAAACAAGAACCTTACCGTTTAGCCGAAACAATTGACAAAGCAATAGATGTTTTAGAGGAAGCAAAGGTTATCAGCTGCGGGAGGGATAAGGACAAAAGAATCTTCTCTCCTTACAAAAAATGATTGTGGGGTTTGATGTAGGATTTTAGGGAAACATTGTGGGGTTTGATGTAGGTTAATTGTGGGGTTTGATGTAGGATTTTTTTACATAAGCCAATACTAGCATAGGTTTCCTAAAGTGTAAGGTGTGTATATATTAAGGTGTGTAAGATCTTTAAGGTGGGGTGTGG
>PFWI01000093.1 GCA_002791075.1 bacterium (Candidatus Ratteibacteria) CG_4_9_14_3_um_filter_41_21
TAGAAGTGAGGGATTGCCACGCTCATTGTCATTCGCTCGCAATGACAGTTGCACTGTCAGTTCTTATTCGTGTGTTATTGGTGGCTAATAATAAAAAAAGGGAATTCTTAGGGCAATAATTTAATATGATAAAAGAAGCGGTTCATAAAATTAAAAAGGAAGAGTCAGACGCAGAACATCTTTTGCAAGAAAGCAACGAGAAAAGCCGAAGAATGATTGAGGAAGCAAATCTTAAAGCCGAAAAAGATCTTGCTTTAGCCAAAAAAGAAGCAATGGAGAAGATTACTCTTTTGAAGAAAAAATACCAAAAGGAAATGGATTCTTTTAAAGAAAAAATAGAAGTTCAAAACAAAGAAGAGATTGAGCAATTGGAAAAGAAAATAGCCGGAAAACTCCCCGAGGCAATTAGTTTGGTGAAAAATTCCTTAAAAAATTAGGCCGCAGTAACGCAGTTCCTTCCTTTCTCTTTGGATTGGTAGAGAGCGGTATCCGCTCTTTTAATTAAAGTCTCAGCATCTCTGGCGTCAACCGGAAAAGCTGCCAGTCCTATACTAATAGTAAGATCTTTATTGGGCTGTTTCTCCTCATTTTTAAACTTAAATTCTTTTATACTTTTATTAAGCCGCTGGCACACTGAAAGAGCATTTTTTTTTAAAGTATCCGGAAAGATCAGGACAAATTCTTCACCCCCATAACGAGCCACCGTATCTGACCCTTTTACTCCTCTCATCAGAATTTTGGCAATCTGACGCAAAACCTCATCTCCGGCAGGATGTCCGTTTAAATCATTATAGTTCTTAAAGTAGTCAATATCGGACATCGCCAGGGAAAGAGAGAAATTTTTGTTTTTTGCCTCTTCTAATTCTTCGGCTAATCTTTCCCGGAAATGGCGGTGATTAAAAAGATTGGTAAGACCGTCAGTAATAGAAAGTGTTTTGGTTTTCTCTAAAAGATGGGCATTTTCAACAATCAAACTTGCCTGAGCGGCAATCATCGTTAAAAGCCCTAAATCTTTTCCGGTAAAATTGCGCCTTTCTCTGGAGAGAGCAGCAATAAGGCCAATGTTTTCTTCTCTCACTTTTAAAGGAGCAATGAGGAAAGATTTATAACCTTTCTCGGCAAAATTCCGGTATTTCGGAAAATTAGATAAGTTATTGATGAGAGCGCTGTTTCCCTGGAGAATAATTTCTTCAATAACCTCATCATTCAATTCAAATTCTTCTTTCCCTCTCAAGATGCGCGTAAAGAATTTTTGTTCGTCAGTAGAATAAACCTGAAGAAGAAGAAATTTCACATTAAGCAGTTTAACTGCGCTATCAGCAATCCGATTCAGAACTTCTGAAAGATCGGGATTTTTCCCAAAAATTTCAATAACCTCGTTGAGGGCAGTAAGAATAGAGGATTCTTTATCGTAGTCAGAAATAGCCAATTTCAGTTTTTGGCTATCCCTTTTTAAGAGAAAGATCTCTCTTCTTAAAGTTCGGTTTAAAATTCCGATAAAGAGAAAGAAACCTAATGCAAGCGAATTAAGTAAATTAGGGAAATAAGGAGATTGGTCCGGCAGCGACAGAAAATAAACATTAAAAGAAACAATCGTCGCCGTTATTGCCGCCAATAAAAATACTTTGATGACCATTATTATTTAAGAAAGGTTTAAGTTTTCTTTAGCGATATCGGTAAGTTTTTGAAAGGCGGGTTCGTCAGTTACGGCTAAGTTAGCAAGCATCTTGCGATTTAAGGAAAGGTTCGCTTTTTTTAATCCTAAAATAAATTTGCTGTAAGAAATGCCATTTTTCTTTGTTGCCGCTGAAATACGGGTAATCCAGAGTCGCCGGAAATTTCTTCTTTTCAGGCGGCGACTGACCCAGGCATAGAGGTTAGCGCGCTCGGCAAATTGCTGGGCATGTTTATAGAGTTTAGAACGTCCTTGACGAAAGCCTTTAGTTCTTTTAAGTACCTTCTTTCTTCTCCGGCGGGCCGCCGGCACATTTTTTACTTTAACCATAGGGTAGCAACCTCCTTATTCTTTTTTTACCGGTCTTCTTCACTAAAGTGCTCTTTCTTAAACCACGTTTTCGCTTGGAAGTCTTTTTGGTAAGAATATGTCTTTTACCTGCCTTCCGGTGTTTGAGTTTTCCTTTTTTAGTAATATGGATACGTTTTGCCGCTCCTTTATTTGTTTTTATTTTCTTCATTTTAAATGGGTTTAAAAAATACTTGCAGCCACTTCCCCTGCCACCTTGAATTTCCTTCAACGGTTCCGACCGAAGAGAGGTCTTGAGTTAATTTTTCCAAAACCTGCCTTCCTTTTTCCGGATGAATGATTTGTCTTCCTTTAAATTTTATCGTCACTTTTACCCGATTGCCATCTTTTAGAAAATTTTCGATATGATTCTTTTTGAAGTTGTAATCATGGTCGCTAATCACCGGTGAAAGCCTAATTTCTTTCTGCTGAACGTCTTTTTGCTTTTTCCTCGCCTCTTTTGCCCGCCTTTTCTGTTCATACTTATATTTATTGTAATCTATTATCCGGCAGACTGGCGGTTTGCTGTCCGGAACAATCTCTACCAAATCCAAAAAATCTTCCCGTGCTCGGCGAAGAGCCTCCTCAATCTTTACAATCCCTACTTGCTTCCCATCCTTGTCAATCAGCCGTACTTCCCGGGCGCGAATCCAGGCATTTAACCTTACTCTCTCTTGCCTCGTTCCTCTTCTCACTACGATATTCACCACCCCCTATATTTAACTACAAAACAACATAAATGACAAATTAACGCACCTGTAGCGGTCGGAGTTGCTGTCAGTAATTTCAGAAAGTTAACCTTCCCGCATATTGCTACTAAAGTAAGCAGAGAGTATAGTAGCGCAATTTATCCGACTGTTTGTGCAATGAATTGCACCGCTACTTGGTGCGATAAATCGCACCGCTACAATTTTGAAATTCCATACCACAAGAAATAATTACTTACGCAGTGCAATTCGTTGCTTGAGTTTTAAAATGAATTCCTCCGGATTTCTCTCTCCACAGTCACCTTTTCCCCTTTCCCGGAGAGCGATAGTTGATTTTTCAATTTCCTTCTTTCCTACGATTACCATCAAGGGAATCTTTTTTAATTCTGCATTTCTGATTTTCTTTCCGATTTTTTCCTGACCAAGATTTACCTCAGAGCGAATTCCGCTCTCAAGCAATTTTTTATTTATCTTAACCGCATAATCATTCTCTTTCTCGGTAATCGGCAAGACTATGGTTTGGCAGGGAGCCAACCAGAGAGGAAAAGCTCCTTTATAATGCTCAATAAGCACGCCAAAAAATCTTTCCAAAGAACCAAGAAGCGCCCGATGAATCATAATTGGCTCTTTTTCCTTCCCATCATGATCAATATATTTTAGATGAAATCGCTGCGGGAGATTAAAGTCTACTTGAACGGTGGAACACTGCCATTTCCTGCCTAAACTATCTTTTATTTTTATATCAATCTTGGGGCCATAAAAAACCCCTTCTCCAGGGTCAAGAGAATAGGAAAAACCTATCTTCTCCAAACTTTCTTTCAAAGAAGAAGTCGCCTTCTCCCAATTTTCCATAGTGCCTACATATTTTTCGGGCCTGGTGGAGAGGAGAACTTCATATTGGTCAAAACCGAAACTTTTTAAAAGGAAAATCGCAAATTCAAGCACGGAAAAAATCTCATCTTTCAACTGGTCCGGTTGGCAGAAAATATGCGCATCATCCTGGGTAAAACCTCTGACTCTCAAGAGTCCATGAAGAACTCCGGACTTCTCAAGACGATAAACCGTCCCCAATTCGCTCCATCTTATCGGAAGATCCCGGTAACTGCGAAGTTGGTTCTTATAGATGAGGATATGACCGGGACAGTTCATTGGTCTTAGCATAAATTCATCCTTCTCCACCTCTAAGGGAGGATACATTAATTCCCGGTAGAAATCCCAGTGGCCTGAAGTTTTCCATTGATTAAGATTGCCAAGATGAGGAGTATATACCAGACCATATCCTCTTTTTAAATGCTCGTCCTCTAAGAAATCCTCAATAATTTTTCTAATCAGAGCACCTTGAGGATGCCAGTAGATAAGGCCACTGCCAACTTCCGGATGAATAGAAAAAAGGTCCAGTTCCTTCCCTAATTTGCGGTGGTCCCGATTCTTCGCTTCCTCAATCAACTCCAAATAATCATCCAATTCTTTTTTAGTAGGAAAGGAAATCCCATAGATTCTCTGAAAACTCTCTCTCTTTTCATCGCCTTTCCA
>PFWI01000061.1 GCA_002791075.1 bacterium (Candidatus Ratteibacteria) CG_4_9_14_3_um_filter_41_21
TGGATTTGACAGAAAATTTTTCATAAGGTATAATCTTTTAAAGTTTAAAACTCTTAAAGTTTTAAGATGAGGATTATAGCCCTAACTAATCAAAAAGGCGGGACGGGGAAAACTACCTCAGCAGTCAATCTTGGAGCAGGTTTATCTCGGTTAAATAAAAAAGTCCTCTTGGCAGATTTAGACCCTCAGGCAAATCTCACATATTCTCTGGGGATAGTTGCCCACGAATTAGAAAGATCGGTTTATGACCTTTTTAAAGAAACTGCAAGCACTCAGAATCTTATAGTCAAGAAATTTAACTTAGATATCCTCCCTTCTAATATTGACCTTTCCGCAGCAGAAATAGAACTAGTTGGAACTCCTGGGAGAGAATTCCTATTTAAAGAAGGTATAAAAAAAATAACTCAAGTTGACTATCTCCTGATTGACTGCCCCCCTTCTTTAGGTCTTTTAACTATTAACGCCCTGGTGGCTGCTAAGGAGGTATTTATTCCTTTACAAACGGAATTCTTGGCTCTCCAAGGATTAAGTAAACTCCTGGAGACGGTGGAAATCGTCAGGAAACGACTTAATTCCGAATTAGAAGTAACTGGAATTATTGGCACGCGATATGACAACCGGAAAAATCTTAACCGACAAGTAGTGGACAAAATCCGTGAGTCTTTCGGAAAAAAACTTTTCAAAACTCTTATCAGAGAAAATATCTCGCTTGCCGAAGCTCCCAGCTATGGGCAAACTATCTTTGACTATCAACCCAAAAGTCATGGGGCCGAAGATTATATGGAGCTCTCTAAAGAGGTTTTAAAAATGGAGATGAAAAATGGTTAAGAAAACTGGCCTTGGGAAAAACCCATTAGAATGGATTGCTGACACCAGAAAAAAGGAAGAGGTTTCTAAGTCTAAAAGTTTTAAACCTTTAAAGTCTAAAACTTTAAATAGCAAACTTTTAGTCCAATTAAGAGAAGATCAGGTTGAATCTCTGGAAAAATTAGTCCGGGAAATTATGGCCAAAAGAGACGGGATTCACAAGAAAGAAAGAATTACCAAAAATACTATCATAAGGGCCTACATAGATAGTTTAATAGAAATAGATATCGCCAAAGAAAATATAGACACAGAAGAAACTCTCCTCCAACGATTAAAGAGTAGAATACAAAAATAGAGTTTAAATCTTTTCTAAAGAATTGACAACCTAATTTAATTAAAGTATAATCAATAATAGAGGAGAAACGAAAATGAGGGTAATGGGATTTTTGCAGACGGTAATCGCGCCTAAATTAGAGAAACTGGAAGGAGAAATCCAAGGATTAAAAGGAGAGATATCAGGATTAAGAGAAGGAATGGAGGGAAAGATTAAAGGGTTGCAAGAAAAAATAGATGGATTGGAAATGTCCCTTCGGTCTGAACTAAAAAGATTAGAGGATAAAATTGATAACGTGAATGATAAACTGGAAATTTCCGATACAGTGGAGGAATTGAGAAAACGGATATCTGAAATAGAAAGGAAAGTCGCAGTCTAAATTTTGACATCCAAAACTTTTTAAGGTATAATTAAACATTATGGCTATCGGAGAGAAAAACAGGTATTTTTTTAGAGATACTAAAGCGGGGAGTATTCCGGTAGCCAGCCTTTCCGAGAGGAGAGGTCAAAAACCTGTTTTTACTTCCCGCTTTTTGTTTAGATAAGGAGAGCTGTGAGCAAATATAAAAGAGAATCGCCAAGGAAGGATTTAGTGAAGTATGAAAGAAACCTCGCCGAATATCCTTTCTTTTATCCTGGGAGAGGGAAGACACCGGCAAAGATGGAGCATACTTTTAAGATTAAAGATAAGAACGGAAAGGAGATAGGAGAAGGTAGCATCACCGTTAAAAATGGTGAGGGTATCCCCGGGCCATTGGAGCAGGATCTTGTCTTTGTATTTTCTAAACTCTTTGAGGAACAGGGATATCCGAAAAAGACCAAATTTGCCACTCACGAAGTAGCCAAAAAGATGAAGAGGAAATGGGGAGGAACAACAAAAGAGCAGATCCGAGAAGGGGTTAGAACTATTAAGGAAACCAACTGTATCCTTAAAGGAATCGGACACGGCCCTATGGTATCCGCAGAAACAGGCTTTAATATAATTGACAGCTATGATTTCTACGACTACAAAGATGATCTAAAAAAAGGAATCCCCTACACGGCGGCAAAAGAGGTAAATTTTATAAAGTTTTCCGATGTAATGAGAGAAGCGATAATAAGAAATCATTGGAAACTCATGGATTCTAAAATATACTTTTCTTTACCCTCCGGGCTACCCCGCACTCTCTACCTTTATTTAGAGAAAAAAGGGCTCTGGAAAAAACATCTTTATAGTGAAAGAATTAGAAGTTTAGCTAATCACCTGGGGTTAGATATGAAGCAAAAGTTTCACCGTTTAAGGGAAACAATTGACAAGACAATAGGAGTTTTAGAGGAAGCAAAGGTTATCAGTTGTGCTAGGAATAAGGACAAAAGAATCTTCTCCCCTTACAAAAAATGATTGTGGTCTTTGATGTCCCCTTTTAAGGTTTGATTGTGGTCTTTGATGTCCCCTGATTGTGGTCTTTGATGTCCCCTTTCTTTTATATAAGCTAAGCCCTGTATATGTTT
>PFWI01000152.1 GCA_002791075.1 bacterium (Candidatus Ratteibacteria) CG_4_9_14_3_um_filter_41_21
AATTCTTAAATAATTGTTTTCTTGGTGTTCATTCGTGTTAATTCGTGGATGAAAGTTAAAAAAATTCATTTGGCATTAAGACCATTGTATTCCTTTCAAGAAAAAAAAGAACAAGATAATCATCTCAAAGGGGTTTCAGGAGATATGCCCCTGATTATCTTGTGTGGAGGTGATTTTTATGGCAGAAATACAGGTAGAACGTTGTCGGCTCAGTATTGACGTTGGGCCCGAAGACCGTCGCAGAATCAAGATGAGTGCGGCTATCCATAACGAAACAATCCGTGACTATGTCCTAAAGGCGGTGATGGAACGTTTACAGCAGGATTCAAAACATACCGATTCACTGTTATCTATGAATGGCGATGCCGACCCGGTTTTAGCCAATCTATGGAATAACGAAAAGGATTCTGCCTATGACAAACTATAATCGTGGCGACATCCTGCTGGTCAAATTTACCTTTTCTGAAGGTGAAGGTTCAAAGTATCGTCCCACTTTACTCCTCAGCGCAAAAGACTACAATAACCACCGTCAGGAATTAATTATTGCTGCCATTACCAGTAATCTGAAACGGCGATTAGTTGGAGATACAAAGATTAACGATTGGGAAAAAGCAGGATTGTTATACCCTTCTTTGGTTACCGCCATTATTCGCACCATCAAAAAAAATATGGTTGACCGCAAATTAGGAAAACTTTCCGATAATGATTTCCGGGTGGCAAAGAAAAACCTCAAAGCTGTTCTGGGATTTTAGAGCAACTTATAAAATGAAGACAAAACAGAACTTAGCCCCCTCACCTCCATCCTCTCCCCTTGGGGAGAGGAAACATAGATGAGGGGGAACTTTGAAATTCCATACAATAAATTAGCCGAGCTCCAAGGGAGTCCCTTCGGGACAAGCTCGGCAACTACCCCCGTATTTAATACGGGGTTATGTAGTGGCAAAGCTTGCTTTGCCAAACTTTGAAATTCCATACAATAAATTATTGAATAATTTGCTTATGAAGTGTTATACGAATAGACGAAGGAGCTGTCTATGGGCTTGAAAATTTATACAATTGGACATAGTAATATTGAGCCGGGTGAATTCATCAAGCGGGTAAAACAATTTAATATTGAAGTCCTCGTAGATGTGCGGAGCAAACCATACAGTCAGTATGTCCCTCATTTTAACAAAGAGAAGATTGAACAGTTATGTGCAAACAATGAAATTAAATATCTGTTTCTCGGAGATCTCTTAGGTGGAAAACCAAAAGATAATTCCATTTATGATAAAGAAGAAAAGGTAAATTATGAACTGTTGGCTAAAAAGGACTATTTTTTAGCGGGAATTGATAGATTGTTGAATCTGGCTAAAAAATACCGTATATGTTTAATGTGTTCCGAGGGGCAACCCGATGAATGTCATAGAAACCGACTTCTTGGCCCAGCCCTTGAAAAGATAGGAATAGAGGCCTTACATATATTGCCAGATGGAACGGTGGTTGACTCAGAACAATTAAAGTTAGAAGTAAACAAAGGGCAATTAGCTCTATTTTGATTGAGACAATGTTAATAAAAGTTTATACGGTGGGAACTAGCAAAAAAAACGCAGAAGAATTTTTCGGTATTCTTAAGAAAGCGGATATCGAAAAAATTATAGATATACGACTTAATAATAGGTCCCAACTATTGGGTTTTAGCAAGGGGCAGGACTTGAAATATCTCTGCGAAAAATGCCATGGCATCAAATACGAGTATGTTCCACTTTTAGCTCCGACAAAAGAATTTCTTAAAAAATATCAAAAAGATAAAGATTGGTCTTTCTATGAGGCAAAGTTCTTACGAATTTTAGAGTCACGTCCGACAATAGATATATTCCAAAAAACGTGTGGAGATGTCAAAAACGTTTGTCTGTTATGTTCTGAACCAACACCACAACATTGTCATAGAAGATTGGTTGCTGAATACATTGCTAATCATATGGACAACGTAGAAATTATTCACCTTTAGAATTATGGATAGGACAATTACCATATTGGCAGTGAGCAGATTAGGTAATGAATTATGTGTTGCAGGAGTTGATGAAAGTGGTAACTGGATTCGTCCAACATCTTTGAGTGAAGGATGGGGGCAATTCTACAAGGTAGATATATACAATAAAAATAATAGCCCAGTAATTGCTCTCTCAAATGTAGTTACAATTCGTTTAATTCATCAGATTCCACAGATTGGCACACCGCATATTGAGGATTGGGAATATGAGCGAAGTTGTAAGCCAGTCCTTGTAGGAAAGTTAAATGATTCTCAGCGATTGCACCTATTTCAAAAGATTTCTGAACAAAGCTTATACTCATTGATTGAAAGTCACGAAAGATCCTTATGTCTTATTGAACCATCCTCCATCATTTCCGCAAATTTCGCTAACATTTCATATAAAGGAAAGTATCAGCCAATACTTAATTTTACCTTCCAGAGCAAACAATATAGTTATAAAGTTACAGACATTTATTGGCGTGCACTTGGACGTGATTTATTGGCAAAAGGACATAGCTCTGTTCTGAAAGGTAAAGAGCTACAAAGCATTCTGCAATATTCGAAGTCCTTTTTGACGATTAGATTAGGAAGGAAATTCAAAGAAAAATACTGGCCATTTATTGTTGGTGTCCATACTGTGCCACAATTTCCGGTAAAAATAGACTATAAGAATATATAGTAATGGGCTGAGTAGTAGAGCGTTCTTCAAATAATGTTGTTATGGTTTGTCATTGCGAGCGACAGCGAAGCAATCTCATATCGTTATCCACAAAGGGATTGCGGAGCTTGTTCCGAGTGAAACGAGGAATCTCCGAGTTTGCTTCGGCTTCGCCTCGCAACCGTTTTCACTCCTCGCAATGACAGCATGGACTGCAATATTAATTTGGAAACCTTCTAGTAGGATGGCTTTTTGAGATTGGTGGAGATAAGAAAATGAGATTAAGGTTTGCGCCAAGTCCGACCGGGTATTTGCATATTGGCAATGCGAGGACGGCTTTATTTAATTATCTCCTAGCAAAAAAACATCAGGGGAGATTTATTCTCAGGATTGAGGATACCGATATTGCGCGTTCAAAAAAAGAGTTTGAAGCAGGAATTATTGAGGATTTGCGTTGGCTGGGTCTAAATTGGGATGAGGGACCGGATAAGGGAGGCGATTTTGGACCCTACCGGCAGTCGGAAAGGTTAAAGACCTACCAAGAGTTTGCCGAAAAATTGCTAAAAGAAAATAAAGCCTATCATTGCTATTGCACTAAGGAAGAACTGGACCAAAGGAACAAAGAACTTCTGGCAAGGAAAGAAAGCCCCCGCTACGATAATCGCTGTCGTAATCTTAGTGATGAGCAAAAAAAGAAATATTTAGAGGAAGGAAGGAAGCCGGTCATCAGATTTAAGATTCCGGAAAAGACTATTGAAGTTAACGACTTAATTAGAGGAAAGGTAAGTTTTGACACTAAGTTGATGGGAGATTTTATTATTATGAAGTCCGACGGCAAACCGGCATTTAATTTTGCGGTGGTGGTGGACGATATCTTAATGAGGATTACCACAGTCATCAGAGGGGAAGACCATCTTTCCAATACTCCCCGGCATATTATGCTCTTTGAGGCGCTTAATAGCAAAATCCCCGAATTTGCCCATATGGCGATGACTATGGGGCCTGACGGCAGCCGCTTGAGCAAAAGGCACGGGGCTACCTCAATCAGGGAATACCGCAAACTCGGAATGCTTCCGGAAGCTTTATTCAACTATTTAGCGCTTTTAGGCTGGGGAAGCAAAAAAGACCAGGAAATTTTTACCAAAGAGGAACTAATTAAAGAATTTTCCCTGGAAAGATGCAAGGAGGGAGCCGCCATTTTTGACCCGGAAAAATTAACCTGGATGAATGGTCTTTATATCCGGAAGAAAAAACCACAAGAATTGGCAAAATTATCAATTCCTTATTTAGAGGAGAAAGGCTTGCGAGAAAAAGAGGATTATTTAATTAAGGTGATTGCCCTGGAGAGAGAGCGCATCAAGAAACTTTCTGAAATTCCTGATTTAATAGAATATTTCCTGGTTGAAAAGATAAAGTTTAGCCCGGAGGCCTTGCTTCTTTCAAAAAAGCCGGAGGTTAAGGAAATCTTAACCTCGCTAAAACAGGAACTGGAAAATCTTTCCGACTTTTCGGCTGCTTCTCTGGAAAAAATAATTCGGGAGTGGACCAAAAACAACGGTTTAAAAACTAAGGATGTTTTTCACCCTTTAAGAGTAGCCATCACCGGAAGAACAATCGGTCCTGGACTGTTTGAGACGATGGAGGTCTTAGGAAAGGAAAAGGTCATTCAAAGATTAATGGAGGTGCTATGTTAGTTAAAAATGTGATGAGAAAGGATGTCATTACCGTTGAAAGAGCAACAACCTTAAGAGAGTTAATGAACATTTTTCATAAGTATACTTTTCATACCATTCCGGTAATCGAGGATGAAAAAATAATAGGGATTGTGGAATTAGAGCATCTCTGCAGGGTCTTTCAACCCCATCCTCTTCATATCCATGAATTATTGAAAACAGTTCCTTTTCTTCAGGAGGAGGAAAGAGACATCTTTGAACTGGATATTACCGCTGAAATGGCTGAACTTTGTCTGGTTGACGATATTATGGAAAGAAAATTTTTAACCGTGAAAGAAAACGCGACGGTTCAAGAAGCCCAACGCCTGATGAAATTGCACCAAACCCAAAGGTTGCTGGTGGTTAATAAAAAGAATAATTTAATGGGAATGATTAATCTCTTTGACATCATTTTATCCCTCTTTAAGGAAAAAGGAATATATTAAAGATAACGCTAAAAAGGGATTATGATAAATTAATAGGACGCAGATTTCCGCAGATAACTTCAGGATAAAAACAGAAAATTTAGGAATTTATATTTGTTTGTAATCTGTAATCTCTAAAATCTGCGTTTATCTGCGTCCAAAAATGAGGAAATTTCTATGCAATAAATTTAAAAATGAAAGCAAAAGAGGTTGTTGGCATCGTGGCAAGAGGAGATATTATGAAAGCTTTATTCCAGGAATAAAAAATCGTTCATGAAAAATTTAAGTTTTAAGTTAATATTATTGGTTTTCATATCTGTTCTTTTGGGCTTTGGGTCAAAAGCCATCGGTCTAAATTCTCATCAGGCTTTATCTATCGCAATATTTTCCGTATCCATATTGGGCACATTGTTTTTCTGGGATTTCCGCTTGAGTTTTGCCTTTATTGGGACATCGATGCTGCTAATGACGCACACAATCGATTTGGAGAATTTGATAAAGTTTGCTTCTTTAGAGGTTATTCTGTTCCTGGTGGGGATGATGGTTTTAGTCGGTTTGTTAAAAGAGGCAGGTGTTTTTGCCTGGTTAGTAAGTCTTATTTTAAGAATTCCAAATCTAACCGCAAAAAAGTTCTTTATCGCAACTTCACTTATTTCAGCATTACTTGCTTGTGCGGTGGATGAGGTAACCTCCATTATCTTTATGGTAGCAGCAGTCTTAGAAATCTGCGATTATTTTGAGGTTGAGCCTACTCCCTTCATCATCGGTTCTGTCCTTACAACTAACATTGGCTCTGCAGGCACAGTTTTGGGTAATCCCATAGGTATATTGATTGCAACAAAGGCAGGTTTAAGTTTTGAAGATTTCATTACCAGAGCATTTCCTCTAATGCTTTTATGTCTGATAGTTACGATTCTTATTCTTATGGTTTTGTATCGCAATGCATTAAAGCAACTTGATAAAAAGATAAAGGAGTTAGGTGCAAATGAGATACTTGTCCGCCTTATCTCGGTGCCACTGGAAAGACAACTGAAGATATGCTTGGGAATATTTGGTTTAACACTGTTTTTTATATCAATTCATCATCGCCTTGAATTACTCTGGAGTTTGGAGACAAATACAATTCTTTTAATTGTCCCCTTAATTTCAGCAGGGTTGGTGATGATATGGAAACAGAAAAAAGCGAGAGGCTATATTGAGAAGGACGTAGAGTGGTGGACGCTGCTTTTCTTTCTTCTTCTTTTTGCCCAGGCAGGAACATTAAAGTATACGGGCGCAACCGATGTGTTAGCCAGAAAGATTGTTGGCATAACCGGCAATAACCCCCACTTTTTAACTGCCACCATACTTTGGCTAAGCGTAATCGGCTCAAGCATACTGGATAATGTTGTATTAGTGGCTGCGTTTATTCCCATCATTCAGGGGTTTCAAGCATTAAATGTTAATCTCCAACCTTTATGGTGGGCTTTGCTTTTCGGCGGATGTTTAGGGGGCAATATCACTCTGATTGGCTCAACCGCTAATATTGTTGCTCTGGGTATCTTAGAAAAGGAGAAAAAAATACGTATAACGTTTTTTAGATGGTTTTGGGTAGGTCTTACTGCCGGTGTAATTACTACCGGGATGGTATGGTTGGCTCTGGTGTGCTTATCTATTTACCGATGAAATATATTGCAATTACAATATTTTTAATCTGTTACGTGTTCATAAGTTATTTTATGAACCGACAAAAGTATAAGTTTGTATTGCTTTCTTTATATCTTGGCGTGGCAGTCCTTTTCTTAACTTCTACAATTAATTTTCCCCAGGCGGTCTCTTGCATCAATATCAATGTCTTAGGCGTATTTTTGGGGACAATGGTTTTATCCAGTCTTTTTATCCATTCCGGTGTTCCGGCCTATCTTGCTTCAACTCTCGTTGATAAATCTAAAAATATAGGTATGGCAATCTTATTGGTTTGTGGTTTATCAGGGTTTATTTCCAGTTTTACTGAGAATGTTGCAACCGTTTTAATTGTAGCGCCCATTGCTCTGGAAATTGCCCGAGCCATAAATATAAATCCGGTCTCTTTACTTATTGGCGTCTCATTATCGGCTAACTTGCAAGGGGTAGCAACAATGATTGGTGATTCACCCAGTATTATTCTGGCGATGCAGTCAGGGATGAACTTCAATGATTTTTTCTGGATGAAAGGTCATCCGGGTATATTTTTTGCGGTGGAGTTAGGTGCTCTCGGCGCACTCACGGTCCTCTGGATTATATTTAAAAAACATCGGCAAAAACCAAAAAAAATAGAGATTATAAAACCAAAAACCTGGATTCCTGCCCTCTTTATGTTTTTGATGGTGTTAAGTCTGGTATTCTCTTCATTTATCAAAAATAGACACCCGTATTCTGTGGCAATTATATGTATGTCCTGGGCTTTTTTAGGGCTGTTCTGGCATGAATTAAAGCACCGTGAAAGCATTTCTTTAGTTAAGAACTTAGATTGGCAGACCTTCTTTTTTTTAATCGGGGTATTTATATTGGTTGGCAGTCTTATTTATAACGGCGTAGTTAATGATATAGCAAAATACATATCTTCTATTTCCGGTAAAAATGCATTTTTTGCCTATATGTTGATTGTCTGGATTTCGGTTTTGGCTTCAGCATTTGTGGATAATATCCCCTATACCATCGCGATGATTCCGGTAGCTAAAATTGTCGCCGGTAATTTAGGGATGCCAATGTATCCATTTTTATTTGGACTTTTAATCGGTACTTGTTTAGGCGGCAACATCACCCCAATAGGTGCCGCTTGCAATATGGTAACCGTGGGTATTTTGCGTAAACAAGGATTCAAAGTGAGATTTAACGAATTCGTAAAAATGGGTTTACCATTTACAGTTATTGCGGTATTGGCAGGTTCTCTGTTTGTCTGGTTTATATGGAATCGTCCTTTTTTATGAGGTAACCTCCTTAGAATGAATACAATTTTTTCTTCAGGTATTATTCTCTTGGCCGGACTTTTTGCCGCCAAAATATTACATCTGCTTAAATTTCCTGCAGTCACTGCTTATCTACTCATCGGTATTATCATTGGCCCTTCTTTTCTTAATTTGGTTTCTCCAGGCACTATTAATGCTTCCGGTTTGATTTCCAATATTGTCCTTTCCGTTATCGCCTTTAGTCTGGGCCAGAACTTCTCCCGAGAGCATTTTAGAAAGATTGGCAAATCAGTTCTGGTGATTTCCGTTTTGGAAGCATTCGGCGCCTGGCTTTTAGTTACTCTGGCGTTCTTTTTCATTTTAAAGCAACCATTCTATCTCGCTCTTCTCTTCGGTTCTATTGGAGCCGCCACCGCTCCTGCCGCCACCGTAATGGTTATCCGCGAATACCGGGCAAAAGGGATATTTACCAACACCCTTTTGGGGACTGTTGCGGTTGATGATGCCTGGTGTTTAATTATCTTTTCCATCTCTTTAGCCATCGCCAGAGCTTTAGTTCAACATTCGGGCGCCAACATCTTTTTGCTTAAAGTATCCTTACATAGCCTTAGCCAAATTATCGGCGCTTTTCTTCTGGGGGGAGGCATGGGAATTTTTCTTAATTGGCTGGGTCGTTTTATTAGAACCAAGGCTGACTTTCTGATTATAACCTTAAGCGCAATCTTTCTAACTGCCGGAGTCTCCATTTTTCTTGGCCTTTCCGTCCTTTTGGCCAATATGGCTTTAGGGGCTATGTTGACCAACCTTAAAAAAGAAAATTATGGATTCTTTGAGATTTTACATAATATTGATACTCCCCTTTTTCTCTTTTTCTTTGTCCTCGCCGGAGCAAATTTAAAAATTTCTTTTCTCTCCCAGATAGGATTAGTTGTTCTTTTTTATCTTATCTTTCGTATTTTAGGCAAGATTGCCGGTGCCTCCTTAGGGGCCCATATTTCTAAAGCAATCGGTTCGGTGAAAAAATATATTGGTTTTGGCCTTATTCCTCAAGCCGGTGTTGCCTTAGGTCTCGCCCTTATTGCCAAAGATTCATTCTCTGAGGTCGGGAACTTCATCTATGCCAGCATCGTTACCGCCACTATTATTTCTGAACTAATCGGTCCTTTTACCACTAAATTTGCTTTAAAAAAAGCCGGCGAGATTACGTAAAAATATTATTTTAATTTGGATTATGAAATCGCAATTGATTCTGATTCGAAAAATGAGAAAAATTGTTTTTAGTAAAGGATGGGGGCGAATTGTAGCGGTGCGATTCATCGCACCAATAAATACGTGGCATAAATTGCGCTACTCTACTATGCACTATCTTTAGTAGCAATATGCGGAAAGATTAACTTCTATGCAATGCTGACAGCAAATGCCACCGCTACAAGGATTCACCGCACAACCTTGCTTTGACTTTTGCTATCGGAGTAATCATTGGCTTTAGTCCGACGATCGGATTCCAAACCTTACTCTGCCTTCTTTGCGCTAAATTATTCCGCAAGAACTTTCTGGCCTTATTTGCCGGTTCCTCTGTTCCCACCGGCATACCCTGGGTTATCCCTTTTGTCTATTTCTTCTGCTATCGGTTGGGGAATCTGATTTTAAGAGAAAATTTAACCACGGATTAACACACAGATTAAACAGATTACCACGAAAGCACGAAAGTTAGAAGACGCGAAGAAATAATAGCAACCACGATATTATCTCGAATTTCACGAATTAAAAACAATATTCACCACAGAGGCACAAAGACACAGAGAACACAAAGTTCACCAAGAATTATAAATAAATTTTTTCTTGGAGTGCTTTGAGTCTTGGTGCCTTTGTGGTAAAATTTTATTTGTGGTTAAAGTG
>PFWI01000286.1 GCA_002791075.1 bacterium (Candidatus Ratteibacteria) CG_4_9_14_3_um_filter_41_21
AATTGAGCGGCTACTTTTTCTTTGGTTTCTTAATCTGGAGGGGAGTATCGGTCTTGACTTCTTCTTTAATTTCTCCTTCTTCAATCTTCTTCCAACTAACACTGGCAAAGGAATAGTCGTCGTGCTTGCTTATTTCCTTAACTTTATACTGTCTGCTGATAATACCCTTCATTCGTTCATCTCTCCACTCACCCCGCCAGAATGTGATCTCTTTCTCCTCCTTTTCTATTTTTGTCTGCATCGTCTCCCAGATTACCGTTCCATCCTGTTTAACTGTCAAGCTATAGTTTGTCGCCGGATACCCTTCTATGGCAAAATTCTCGGAGACCACCTGGTTATTAACAAATCTCAAAGTATCTTGATGAGGTTTTTCTTCCTTTTGTTCAAGAGGGGTAACTGTAATTTGCCATTCGGTATTGTTCAATGCGGCTCGTTTCTCGTTAATGAGTTTTTCCTGTTCCTCTCGTTCTAGCTCAGCCTTTTTCTTAGCCGGGACCTCTTCTTTTTTCTTCTCGGTCTCCCCAAAGGCAAACCTGCCTGCCGGACAGTGAAGTTCCAGAAAGAAAATGAAGATAAAAATAGGCAATAACAGAAAAATCTCTCTCCTTACCTTACCAGAAACCATCTTCCCTCCTTTTTCTATCATTGTATCTTAGGGGTTATCGCAAAATAAAGTTTACTTTTCATCTTCACTCTTTTTGCCTTTTTTCACCTGCTTTGAACCTGACCTTGGATAGATTGTATAGTTCCATTGTGGGTTCACGTCGTGATACTTGATGTTTAATTCTTTTTCCCAATCCTCTGCAGGTTTCTCCACTTTTTTTCTCTTGTCTTTTTTGCCACTTTTCACCTGTCTGCCGTTGGCACAGGCAGGCAGAATCCATTTTCTTATTTTAATTATACACAAGAGCAATAATTCTGTCAACAAATTGCGATACATCCTCGATCCTCTCGCTTCATTACTCGCCATTGTGTCGCTGGCCGAAGGAGAGCAATGGTGGTCATATCAACTTCAAGGGAGGAATTCCGCCACCATCATATATGCTAACTTCAGTAAGGAATATGCGTAATTAGTCTTTCTCATTAATCTTGTAGTAACTTCCGACACAATTTTCGGTTCCGAAATTTCATGATTTTGTTCTGGGGATAATGGTGTAATTCTATTGTGGGTGTAGCTTATGCTGTCTAATATTCAGTTGTTTTATCTGCTCATCAGAAATTTTGTAATATATTAGCTTCAAAAAGTAATTCCTATCAAACCCTCTAAACCCCCATCAACTAAAGCATACCACAGACCCTTGATTAAATCAAGGGCAAAACCCATTCTTTCCTCTGAAAACAGGTAACAATCAGCAATTTCAATTTTTACCATCTTTAGATGGTGTTATTCGGGCAACAATTAGGAAGAAATCGGGAAAACCAGGTGCTCCCTTTGGTCATCCAGGAATTACCAGAGAAAAACCAAGAGAGCCTAATAGGACGGTCCGTGTCCATCTTAAAAATTGCCCTCATTGCAAAGAGGGAGTGAAAAAAATTTAGAGAAGAAACTTACCTCTTTAACCATGGTAAAGATTGCAAATAAGAAGGCAGAGGCTTTAAGGAAAAGGTTAATCCGACACAGGAATGAACTTTTTACCTTTCTTTCTCATCCAGAGGTGGAACCAACAAATAATTTTTCCGATAAGAGCAACTACGCTCCAGTGTCATCTCAAGGAAACTTTCCTTTGGGAATAAGACAAAGGCGGGAGCAGACAGGCATGCAGTGATGATGAGTTTGATTCAGACTGCTAAATTGCAGGGTAAGGATCCAAAAGAGCTACTTCTTTCCCTTATTTTAGGAAACTCGGAAGAGATAAGAGCACCTACCTCCTGATAAGAAATTCTGGTATAATAAAGGTGTGGATATTCAAATAGAAAACCTTTCCTTAAAAGAGCTAATTGAACTTCATGACAGAATTGCCAGACGAATATGGGAACTGGAGAAGGGGAAACTTTCTGAGAAGTTAGCTGAATTTCAGATAGGGGATTCTGTCAGTTTCCAGTCAAAAGAGCAAAACAATTAGCGGCATCGTAATCAGGGTTAACCGGAAGACCTAAAAGACGTCAGAAGTCAGGAGGGTTATTGGTATGTGGCTCCGTGGGCGGTGACAAAAACCTCTTAATTTTTCTGCTGGCTTATTAGATCTCAAAGATAAACCCACTAATGATTTGCTGATTTTCTAACTTTTTGACGCTAATATATTACCAATTTTTTAGTTTTGTCAAGTAAATAGTTTAAACAAACTTTCTCTTTCCCCCACTACGAAGGGGTTAAAGAGATTTTTGCCCCTTTTAAAAATCTCGGTTATTTCTACTGCTTCAGTGGCTTCCTCGCGAGAGCAGACAATAAGAGATTGTAGTGGTCGAGCTTGTCCCGAAGGGATCCCTTTGGGACTAGTAGAGCGTTCTTCAAATAATGTTGTTATGGTTTGTCATTGCGAGCGACAGCGAAGCAATCTCATATCGTTATCCACAAAGGGATTGCGGAGCTTGTTCCGAGTGAAACGAGGAATCTCCGAGTTTGCTTCGGCTTCGCCTCGCAACCGTTTTCACTCCTCGCAATGACAGCATGGACTGCAATATTAATTTGGAAACCTTCTACTAGACAGCGAGAAAGGAATTTGACATAAAGAAGTTTCATATGTTAACATAAAAAAATCTGTGGCTTTATTTATGCATAAGAATTGGGTGGTAATTCTTTTTTTAATCTTTTTTACCGCTTTCTTACTTCTGCCCGGGCTGTCGAAAAGTTCTCTTTGGGACCGGGATGAGACTTTCTATGCTGAGGTATCCAGAGAGATGCTCGCTACCAAGAATTATATCATTCCTCGTTTTAATGAAATAGATTTTTTGGAAAAACCTCCATTTGCTTACTGGATAATGGCCGGCTCTTTCCGTTTATTCGGGGTAGGAGAGTTTTCGGCCCGATTTCCTTCGGCACTCTTCGGAATAGGGACAGTCTTATTGACCTTTTTCTTAGGGACATTCTTATTTGACCGGAGAACCGGAATCTTTTCCTCTCTTATTCTTTCCACCAGCCTATTTTTTTTAATCGCTGGCAAATCCGCAATTACCGATATCTACCTTCTTTTTTTCTTCACCGGCTCCCTCCTTTTTTTCTTTTTAGGGAGCAAAAGAAAATATTGTTATCTGGTCTCTTATGGCTTAACGGGATTAGCAGTTCTTACCAAAGGCCCGATTGGATTTCTTCTTCCTGCGGCAATTATCTTTCTTTATCTTCTTTTTAATAAGGAATTAAGGCAAATAAAAGATATTCATCTTCCTGCCGGAATTTTGCTCTTTTTTCTGGTTGTTTCTCCCTGGTATTTGGCGATAATGAAAACTACCGGAGGAAAGTTCTTTTCTGAATTTATTTGCCGCCAGCATCTTTATAGATTTTTTCATCCGATGCAGGGCCATTACGGTCCATTCTATTACTATATTCCGGTGTTAATCTTCGGTTTTTTCCCCTGGTCGGTTTTTCTGCCCGCAGCAGTCTGGGTAAAAAGTGAAGAGAGAAGAGAGAAAAGCCGCGCCTACTTTTTTTTGATAATCTGGATGGCGGCGGTATTTCTTTTTTTCTCCGTTTCTAAAACGAAACTGCCCCATTATATCCTTCCTCTCTTTCCGCCTTCCTGCATCCTCATTGGTAAATTTTGGAGCAAGGAGAAAAAACCTTTTTTAAAGCTTTCGCTTTTCTTCTTTTTGGGAATAAGTATTTTGTTTTTCCTCTCCTCGGTTTCCCTCTTCTGGCTAAAACCTGATTTTACTTCCCCTTTTATTACAAAAGGGGTGGCAGACCAAAGGTCTGACCGGGTATTTGCTTTCTCTTTACTAACAATAAATTTCGCTCTTTTAGTCGGAGGTGGGCTCCTTTCTTTATCTTTTCTCCGGAGAAAAAGGCTTAAAAGAGTTTTTATCTCCCTGGTCGCAATAATCTTCTTCTTTATTTCCTTCTTTTCCCTGTCCGTTGTCCCCGAGGTCAACAAACTTCGGGCGATTCCTTCCCTGGCTAAAATGGCTGCAAAAGGCTCGCCGGAGGATTTAGTTCTTTCATTTCGCTGGTTTGAGCCAAGTTTGGTCTTCTATAGCCGCCATCGGGTCCAAAGGGTTAATTCTCTTTCGGAATTGGAGAAAAGTTTGAAAACGGAAAGAAAAATTTTCTGCTTTATCCAAGAGGAGGATTACCGGGAGATTAAAGATAAGATTAACCTTACGCTTTTAGCCAAAAAGGAAGGTCTTTCTGAGAATAAAGGAAGAATCTCTTTGCTCCTATTGACAAACTGAACCAAAGGATATAAATTTATTGTATGGAATTTCCTTTTTCTAACCACGAATTAACGCGAATTACTCTAATTCGTAAAATTCGATAAATTCGTGGTTTTATAACTTAAAATACAGAAATGCACCCCTACCTTTCGGTTATTATCCCCGCCTATAATGAGGAGAAGAGAATTAAAGAGACCTTAAAAAAAATGGTCTCTTATTTTTCTTGCCAAAATTATTCCTGCGAAATTATTGTGGTTGATGACGGAAGTTGTGACCAAACCGCAAGAATCGCAGAAAGTTTTGCCGGGATAACCGTTTTGAGAAACAAAGAGAGAAAGGGGAAAGGAGCGGTAGTTAAGAAAGGAGTTTTGTCTGCTGCTGGCGATTTTATCCTCTTTTCTGACGCCGACCTTTCCGCGCCGATAGAGGAGGCCGGGAAACTCCTCTTTTGGCTGGGGAAAGGTTATCATATTGCAATTGGCTCAAGGGCTTTGCCAAATTCTGAAATTCCTATTCCCCAGCCCTTTTCCCGGAGATTGATGGGAAGGTTATTCAATCTTTTAGCAAAACTAATCGCGGTCAGAGGTTTTTCGGATACCCAGTGTGGATTTAAATGCTTTGAGAAAAGAACCGCTGAACTTCTTTTTCAAAAGCAGAAACTTCCAGGCTTTTGCTTTGACGTAGAAATTCTTTATTTAGCCGGGAAATTTAAAAAAGAGGTAAAGGAAGTCCCGATTCGCTGGATAAACTCTTCGGCATCGCGAGTAAGGCCGATCAGAGATTCTCTACTGATGCTCCTTGACCTTTTTAGGATTAGATTAAATAATTGGCGTGGATTATACAAACTACCACGAAATCACGAAATAAAGAAAACACGAAAGAAAAAATAAATATTCACCACAGAGGCGCAGAGACACAAAGTTCACCAAGAATTATAAATAAATTTTTCTTGGTTATTCTTTGAGACTTGGTGCCTTTGTGGTTAAAGATATTGTAGTTTTTCGTGTTCTTGTTGGTAATCTTTATAATTTATATGATTGTACTGGGGATTGAAACAACCACTAAAATAAATAGTCTGGCTCTCTTAAAAAATGAAAAAATTCTGGACGAAACCGCTTTTTGCCCGGAAGACGCTTCTAAAGAAATTTTTATTAGTCTGAGTAATTTTTTAAAAAGGAATAAAATTTCTTTAAACGAGATTGGGCTTTTCGCAGTTTCTTTAGGCCCGGGCTCCTGGACCGGAATAAGGATAGGAATTAGTTTAGTTAAAGGATTTGCCACGGCATTAAAGAAAAAAGCCATTGGAATTTATAGTTCCGATATCCTGGCTGAAGCAGTCAGAGATAAGGAAAATAAGGCAATCTGTACGCTGATTAAAGCCGAAAAGGCATTGATTTACCGGGCTTTCTACCAAAACGGCAAAACTACTCAGATTAAGAAAGTTTCCCTGGAGGATTTGATTAAAGAGATAGAGAAGCCAACCATTTTTATCGGCGATGCTCTCTTTATTTACGGGAAAGAAATTAAGGAAAAATTAGGTAATTTTGCCTCTTTTGCTGACTCTGGCCTCTGGCGGTCAAAAGCAAGTTTTTTAGCCCGGCTCGGATATCGCCAATTTAGAGAAGGAAGAAAATTGGATTTGCGGGATTTAAGACCTTTTTATGGAGAAACTCAGTATCTCACTACCGAGCAACAACAGAAGAAAATAGCAACCACGAATTGCTCGAATTTCACGAATT
>PFWI01000137.1 GCA_002791075.1 bacterium (Candidatus Ratteibacteria) CG_4_9_14_3_um_filter_41_21
TTTGGGTAGAGGAAGAAAAAAGAAAAAAATGCCCTCCTCCCCCTTAAAAACAGGGGTAAAAAGGAGAAAAATTAAAGATGATCGTTCAGAAACATAAGTAGGATAAGGGTTTTGAGACAGGAGGGCAAATCAAAAAGATAGGTCTTCGGAAACGCAATAGTGACGCGGGTTTCCGAATTTCGTGAAGGGCACGTAATTAAATAAAAGGAGAAATTGTGGATATTTCAATTAAAGATTTATTGGAAATGGGACTCTATTTTGGCCATCAGAGCAAGCAGTTTGACCCTCGTATGACACCCTATATTTTCGGGAAGAGGTCAGGAATTTACATCATTGATTTGGAAAAAACAGTTGAAAAATTAAAGGAGGCTTGCCAATTCATCAAAGCATTGGCCGCCGAGGGCAAAAAAATTCTTTTTGTAGGCACCAAGAAGCAGGCGCGGGAAGCCGTTATTTCAGCAGCAAAACGCTGTTCGATGCCCTACGCTAGTTGCCGCTGGTTAGGGGGAACTCTTACCAACTGGGAAACCATCCGCTCCAGAATTGGCCGTTTGGAGGAGATTGAAAACTTAGAAAAAAGCGGCCATTTTTCTCTAATCACCAAAAAAGAAGTATCTCTGCTTTTGAAAGAAAAAAACAGGCTCCTCCATAATTTAGAAGGGATTCGCGAGATGCGGGAGTATCCCGATGCGCTTCTCATTATTGACATCAAGAGAGAAGCAAATGCCGTGCGAGAAGCAAAGAAACTTAATATTCCGATCGCGGCGGTGGTGGATACCAATTCTAATCCTGAGGAAGTAGATTATCCTGTTCCGGCGAATGATGACGGAATTAAAGGGATTAACTTTCTTTTAGAGAAATTTTCCGAAAGTATTTTAGAGGGACTGAAAGAACGAAAAATAGCAGCAGAAGCGCAAGGAAAGAAGGAAAAGAAAGAAAAAGAGGAGAAAGAGGAAAAGGCGGAGAAAGAAGAAGAAAAGAAGGAAGAGAAAAAGGAAGAGAAAAAGGAAATTCCCGTTGTTCCCAGAAAAAAACCCAAACCAAGACCCAGGATACGAGCCAAAGTAAGAGAAAAAGAAGCAAAAAAAGAAAAAAAGGAGATTTAAAAGATGAAAGTTGAAGTTTCTTTAGTTAAGAAAATCAGAGAAAAAACCGGGCTTCCGGTGATGGAGTGCAAAAAGGCATTGGAAGAGGCTCTCGGTAATACCGAAAAAGCTCTGGAGATTCTCAAGAAGAAAGGAATGGAAATTGCCCTTAAAAAAGGAAAAAGAGAGACCTCCGAAGGTTTAATTTTTTCTTATGTCCACTCCACCGGGAAAATCGGAGTTTTGTTAGAACTCAATTGCGAGACAGACTTTGTAGCCAAAAACGACGATTTCAAGGAATTGGCGAAAAACTTAGCGCTTCAAATTACCGCGATGTCTCCGCTTACGGTTGACCGCAAAGGACTTTCCCCCGAAACCATTAAAGAGAAAGAGAAATGGTGGAATGAAGAATTTTCCGATAAACCCCAGCCCATCAGAAAAAAAATTAGGGAAGGGAAATTAAACGATTTCTACCGGGAAAAGGTTCTTTTAGAACAAATCTTTATTAAGGATGAGAAACTTACCATTCATGATTATTTACGTTCGGTAATTGCCAAACTCGGCGAAAATATCAGCATTAAAAGGTTTGTGAGGTATGAATTAGGGGAGTAACACAAAGACCTATGAAGAAAGATTTGCTTTGCATTGCTGATTTAAGCGAAGAAGAGATTTTAAAACTCTTCACCCTGGCCAAAAGCTTAAAAGAAAGAAGAAAGAGGGGAGAAAAAATTGTTCCTCTCCTTTTTGGAAAAGTTTTAGGAATGCTTTTTCGCAAACCTTCTACCCGAACCAGAATCTCCTTTGAGGTAGGAATGTTTGAATTGGGCGGAAGAGCAATCTTTCTTACAGACCAGAACCTACAAATTTCCCGAGGAGAGACAATTTCTGATACGGCTAAAGTTCTCTCATCTTACTTAGACGGGATTCTTATCCGAACCTCCAAGCAAGAAGAAGTAGAAGAATTCGCCAAATATAGTGAAATTCCTATAATTAACGGCCTCTCCGACACCTACCACCCCTGCCAGGTTCTCTCCGACTATTTTACGCTCTGGGAGAAAAGAGAATTAAAAAAAATAAAGGTTACCTATATCGGCGACGGGAATAACGTCTGCCATTCTTTGATTTCAGGGGCGGATAAGTTAGGAGTGCGTTTATCAGTAGTTACGCCTAAAGAATACCCGCCAAAAAAGGAGATTTTAGCCCGGGTAAGAAACAAAAAGAGGATTACTCTTTCCCATAACCCCTGTGATATCCGGGATAGCGACGTCATCTATACCGATACCTGGATTAGTATGGGAGCGGAGAAAGAGAAAGAAAAAAGGATTGCCGTATTCAAGGACTACCAACTCAACAAAAAATTACTTAAAAAAGCAAAGAAGGAACTTTTAGTGATGCATTGTCTTCCGGCCCACCGCGGAGAGGAAATTACCGACGAGGTAATGGATGCTCCGTTCTCCATAGTTTTTGAGCAAGCAGTCAACCGCCTCCATCTGCAAAAAGCTATTCTCGCTACTCTGTTAAAATAAACGTAACCACAAAGTACACAGAGAAAAAATCTTTTTGGACGCGGATAACATCAGGATAAAAAAAGATTC
>PFWI01000252.1 GCA_002791075.1 bacterium (Candidatus Ratteibacteria) CG_4_9_14_3_um_filter_41_21
GTTGCTGATAGTATCAAAATAGCCGGAAATACCACTCTTTTCTATAAACCTCTTTTAGTAGAAGAACTAATTCCTAAGATGGAGGAAAGATTTAACCAGCAAGACTGGGAAAGTATCTGTAACTGTGCCGAGACCCTGGCTGCCTATGGTTCTTCTGCTACTTCTTGGTTAACCTCTATCTTCCAGACTAAAGAAAAAGATCCTGTCTTCAGAAAGATGATCGCTGAAATTACTGCAGAGATAAAGGACACTACAAGTGCCTCTTCTTTAATCTCTGTATTAGCCGATGAAACTGAGGATGAATACATTCGTGCTGAAGCCGCATTTACGCTTGGAGATATCGGTGGAGAAGGTGTCTATGAATCTTTATCTTCAGCACTTTCTAACCCAAGCGAGACAATAAGGTCATCTGCTGCCTTTGCATTAGGTTTCTTAGGAGATAAAAGAGCAACAGACCCATTAATTAATCTTCTCAGTGATTCCTCCTCACTGGTGAGAATGCGTTCTATTATGGCTCTGGGAAGATTAGGAGACAGCCGAGCAGTAGAACCACTTATTGCTCTGCTTTCCTCCCCGGATGAGGATATTAAGATTAAGGCGGTTCTTGCATTGGGTGACTTAGGAGACCAGAGGGCAGTTCCTTATCTTTCTAATTTACTTACTACTGAAGAAATGTTCAGCAGTATCAGAATATTCTCTACAGAGTCCTTAGGTAAGATAGGAGGAGAAAAAGCAATATTGCTTTTACTTTCTCTTCTTGAAGATAAGGATGAATTGGTTATATTAGAAGCAGCTAAAGCACTTGGTGAAATGAAGGAATTACGGGCAATTCAACCATTAAAAACTGCAATTACAAGAGTAAGAAGTAATTGGGTAAAAAGTAAACTTGAAGAAATTTTAGCAAGTTTGGAGGAGTAAAATGCTAAGTTGGAAGAAAAAAAGTTTCTTCTTTCTGTTCCTTGCTACATTCTTATGTGGTTGTTTTCAAAGTACTATTGCTCAAACTAGATCTACTGATAAAATAACTTCAGAAGAAATTTTTACCTTCACCGGATCAAGAGATTATATTTATCTATTTAACTGGTCAACAAAAAAATGTAAAAATACAAGAATTAAAGGACATGACCCTGCTCTTTCTCCGGATGGTAAGAAAATTGTTTTTGCTGTGGTGAAATCTTATACCGGAGGTATCTTTGTAATGAACATTGATGGCTCAGATAAAAAGAAAATAACAAAAGGCTCTTATGAGAGGGTTATGAGTCGTCCTCAATGGTCTCCAGATGGTAAGAAAATCTTCTTCATAGCCAGTAGGTATAATAGGGATAAAGAAGAGTGGATATGGGGAATTTATGTAATGAATATAGATGGAACCGAAGAAACCCTTGTTAAAGCAACCGAAGGCTCATATTTCGATCTTTCTCCAGATGGAACAAAGATTGCTTTTAAAGGAAGTAATGGACTGTATATAATGAATAGCGATGGGACAGATGATAAAACGATATATAAGAAGAGTGGTGCAATCAGATGGTCCCCAAATGGCAAAAAAATTGTCTTTTCCGATGGTTGGAACCTTTATACTATTGACCCGGATGGAAGTGATTTAAAGCTTATAGTTAAGCAAAGAAAGAGTTCTGTTTTTGGTCCAATTGGCATTTGTGTGTGGACATGGACACCGGATAGCAAAAAGATTATCTATGTTGAAAGTGCTGAAGGTCCATTTATGGGTCGTTTCTGGATTATAAATACTGATGGAACAGATAGAAAACCGTGGAGATGGCATTGATAAGAAACAATAAATCTTTGAGAAATGAAATCTTTATCTTTTAAAGAAAAAATATTGCTATTAGTATCTTTTCTTTTTCTATATATACCCGGCCCGCTATTTTGTAGAGATGCCTTTTTTGAAAAGGGGGATACTATCTACAGAAAAGGATTTCTGGTTATTCTCGGTCACGCTGGTTTATATAAAGAATGGAAAGATGAAGATCCTGATAATTACGAGGAGCACAAAATTATTGAAATAAAAGGGTGGGGGGATGTTGTTGAAATAGACAATGGCTTTGACCAATTCTATAATCAAGGTTTCTGGAGTGTTAGGACCAACAATGATATTGATTGCCAACAGCGAAGAAAAATTATAAATATTGCAAAAGCCCAAAAGGACAAAAAGTACAATTTCTTTTGGGGTTACAAAGGACCGAATACTTTCCGGTGTGATGGTTTAGTTGAGTATTGTTATGAACAAGCAGGTATAGATATAGTTCCTGGTGATACCTGGTCTCCTATTATTGCCCTATTCCCCGGCCGAATCCTTCTCACTCCAGAGGTTCAGATGAAACGCCAGTCCGTTCGTACCTCTGCCCAACTTGAAGAAATTACCTTCCATAAAGAAGGAGAGATAGAAGTAGGAGAAGCAATTACTCCCAAGATCAAGTATGAAGATGGTAAGTATCATGTAAAAGATACAGTCTCCATCAAATTCTATGCCTCAGATGGCTCGGTCGGTTCTGGTCTTACCCGAGCAGAGCTCTGGCTTGGTTATCCTGATGATACCCCGGATTTCCTACCCGGAAAGAGAATCTATGAAGATGATAGCAATCACGATGTAGACCATCTCTATACCGCTTCCTTCGACACCACCACTGTAGACAATGGGGAATACAACCTTTATGCCAAGGCCTTTGACCAGGCCGGTAATTACAAAATTGC
>PFWI01000187.1 GCA_002791075.1 bacterium (Candidatus Ratteibacteria) CG_4_9_14_3_um_filter_41_21
TTTTTTTGATATTATATTAATAACAAGTAATAAGGAGGGATATTATGGGAAGAACAACAGAAATAGTGAGCTTGTCTTTTCCTAAAAAAATGGTGGAGCAAATAGATAAGATGACTCAAGAAGAAGGAAAAACCAGAAGTGAATTTTTTAGAGAGACGGTCAGACAATACATAGAGGACAGGGAATGGAAAAAAATTTTTAGATATGGGGAAATAAAAGCAAGAGAGCTAAATATTACTGATGAGAATGATGTAGAGTGTCTTATTGATGAATACCGTACCGAAAGAAAAAAAAGTTAAAGTCGTGTTAGATACCAACATCATTATTTCTGGTTTAATCTTCCAGGGAAAACAAAGACAAGTTTTGAATCTATTCTACAAGGGAAGTATAACGGTTTGTATTTCTTCTCCTATACTCAAAGAGTTAAGCGGTGTTCTTTATAAAAAGTTTAACTGGGATAGGAAAAGAATTCATAATATAATTGTTAAAATTGGAAATAAAGCCATTTTAGTCAACCCTCGTGAAAAAATATCAGCAGTTAAGGAAGATGCCGACAATAGAATTTTAGAGTGTGCCCTTGAATCCCATTGCCAGTTTATCCTCTCCGGGGATAAGAAACATCTTCTCCCCTTAAAGCAATACAAAGGGATAAGAATTTTGTCTACAGCAGAATTTCTAAAAATTATTTGATACAGATAAAAATCATCTTTTTCGGACTTTTTTATGAAAAGAATCCGTCTTTTTATCTCCGGTTACGTGCAGGGAGTGGGATTTCGCTGGTATGTACAAAGGTTAGCCAAAAGGATAAATGTCTATGGGTTTGTTAGAAATTTGAGGGATGGAAGAGTTGAGGCACTTGTAGAAGGAAAGGATGAGTTAGTCGAACAATTTCTGCAAAACTTAAAAGAAGGTTCCTTTAAAGACCAGCTTGAGGAAATCAAAAAGAGTGAAGAAGAATACCAGGAGGAATATTCGGATTTCACAATCAAATTTTAGTTTATGAAACCAAAAATCAGTAGCAATAAAAGAATAAAGGAACTAACCGATTTGATTAATAAGCATAATAGGAAATATTACCTTGACGATAACCCTGAAATCAGCGATTATGAATATGACCTCCTGGTCAGGGAATTGCTGGAACTGGAGAAGAAATATCCTCAGTACAAAAGGCCTGATTCTCCGACCCGGAGAATTGGCGGAGAACCGCTAAAAGAATTCAAAACAATAAAACATCAGTTTCCCATGCTTTCCATTGACAATACCTATTCTCCGGAAGAAATTCTTGATTTTGATAAAAGGGTAATAAAACTTCTGGCAGAAAAACCCGAATACGTAGTGGAGCCAAAGGTTGACGGGATAGCGGTATCCCTCATCTACCAGGACGGTCTTTTTTTCCGGGGAGTTAGCCGGGGAGATGGATGGCAAGGCGATGAAATTACCGCTAATCTTCGCACGATTAAAAGTTTGCCGCTCTCGGTTCCCTTTTCGTTTCCTCTGGAGGCAAGAGGAGAGATATATTTCAAAAAAGAAGATTTCAGGTTTCTCAATTCAGAAAGAAAGAGGAGGGGAGAGGTTCTTTTTGCCAATCCCCGTAATGCCGCTGCCGGTTCTCTAAAACTGCTTGATTCAAGCCTCGTCGCTCAAAGACCATTAAATTTTTTTGCCTATACCGGCTATTTTAAAAATGGCCCGAAAGAGCATTATCGGGTTCTTCAATTTTTGAAAAAAATCGGTTTTCCGGTAAATTCTCATATTAAATTATTTTCCGGAATTGAAGAAGTGATTGAATACTGCCAAAATTTTCAGAAAGAAAGAAATAAATTGCCTTATGATATCGACGGGATGGTTATCAAGGTGAATTCTCTTCTTGACCAGGAAAAATTAGGGAGAACCACCAAGAGTCCTCGCTGGCTTATCGCTTATAAATTTCCTGCTGTCCAGGCAACCACCAGGCTAAAGGATATTATTCTTCAGGTTGGCCGCACCGGGATTCTTACTCCGGTAGCTTTGTTGGAACCGGTAGAACTTGCCGGAAGTACTGTTTCCAGGGCCACTTTGCACAATAAAGATGAAATTCAAAGGTTAGACGTCAGAATTGGGGATAAAGTCTTTATCGAGAAGGGCGGCGATATTATTCCGAAAGTCTTAAAAGCGGTAAAAGAAGTTAGGAACGGAAAAGAAAGAATTTTTAAAATGCCGGGGGAATGTCCGGTTTGCGGAGGAAAACTATACCAGGATGCCGGGGAGGTAGCAGTTAGATGCGAGAATGTCAGATGTCCGGCTCAAGTAAAAGAAAGAATCAAACATTTTGCTTCCCGGGACGCGATGGATATTGAAGGATTGGGAGAGGCAATGGTTAATCTATTGGTGGAGAAGAAATTACTTGCCGACTATGGCGATCTCTATTCCCTGAAACTGAAACTTGCAGAGCTTATTTCTCTGGAGAGGATGGGAGAAAAATCAAGCCGGAACCTTCTAGACGCTATTGAAAAAAGCAAGGGAAAACCCTTATCCAATTTTATTTTTGCTCTCGGTATCAGGCATATCGGGATTCACAGTGCCGAAATTCTTGCCGAGAAATTTCCTTCCCTTTCAGAAATAAGAACTGTTGACTTAGAATCTCTTTCCTCTATTCCGGAAATTGGCCCGGTTATGGCGCAAAGCATCTTTAATTTTTTCCGGGACAAGGAAATTATTTTTGTCTTAGAAAAATTAAGAGGGGCAGGAGTAAAAACAGTTGAGCGACCCACTTTCGTGGGTGCCCCGAAGCAACGAAATCATTCTGAAGCGTTAGATGAAGAATCTATCTTTTCGGAGAAAAATATATTCTCTGAAAAAAGAATTGTTCTTACCGGAACCTTAAAAGATTTTACCAGAAACCAGGTTACCGGATTAATCAAACACCTTGGAGGGAGGGTTACGTCCTCGGTTTCCCCGAAGACAAGTTTTGTCCTTGCCGGGGAAGAACCCGGCTCAAAATTGGAAAAAGCAAAAACTTTAGGGATAAAAATTATTAATGAGAAAGAATTCAAAAGCCTAATCCATGCAGGATAAAATTAAAGAATTTTTCAATTACCTTAAAATAGAAAGGGGGCTTTCTGCAAACACCGTCGTCTCTTATGGCTATGATTTAAGCAAATATAAAAAATTTCTTGAGAAGAAGGGGATTTCCTTTAAAAGAATTTCCGAAGATAGCTTTTTCTCATTTCTTGAAGAATTGAAAAAGGAAAGTCTTTCCGAAGTTTCAATCTCCAGAACTTTAGCCGCGATAAAGAGTTTCTACAAATTTCTCTTCTCCGAAGATTATATTTCCTCTAATCCTCTGATTAACGTTGCTTCTCCGAAACTCTGGAAGAAATTACCTGCAGTTTTAAGCAAAAAAGAGGTAGAGGATTTATTGTCCCTTTTTGAAAAGAGGAAGGATTTATTTGCGGCACGCAACCTGACTATCTTAGAATTACTCTACGCTACCGGAATGCGTGCCTCGGAGATCGTAAACTTAAAAGTCTCCGACCTCCACTTAGAGGGCAGTTATGTCAGAATCATTGGTAAGGGAAGAAAAGAACGCATTGTTCCGTTTGGAGATACCGCAAAAACTATACTTTCCTCGTATCTTAAATATTGGAGAGAAAGATTTATAAGAAAGGATAGGCCGACAAATATTCTCTTTTTAACCAGATTAGGAAAAGGACTGTCTCGGCAAATTCTCTGGAAGATGGTCAAAAAATATGGAACTCTTACTGGACTTTCAAAAATAAAACCCCACACCCTGCGGCATTCATTTGCCACCCATCTTTTAGAGGGGGGAGCAGATTTAAGAGCAATTCAGGAACTATTGGGGCATAGTTCTATCTCCACTACTCAAATTTATACGCACATTGAAAAAAGTAGATTAAAAGAGATTCACCATCGCTACCACCCGAGGGGATAAAAAAACAGTCTAAAGTTAAAAGTTTAAAGTAAAAAAATGAAAAAGATTCTGATTACGGCCGGTCCAACCAGAGAAAAAATTGACCCGGTAAGATTTATTAGCAATTTTTCTACCGGAAGACTCGGTTATCTCTTAGCTGAACTGGCTAAGAAAAAGGGATTCGGCGTGATTCTAATTACTGGGCCTACCTCTTTAAAACCGCCGAAGGGAATAAAGATAATTTATATTGAATCGGCAAAGGAATTAAAAAAAGAGGTTCTTAAGTATATCGGCCGGGTTGATTGCCTGATTATGGCGGCAGCGGTCGGGGATTACCGTCCGAGGAAAATTGAAAGGAATAAAATCAAGAGTAAGAAGAAACTTCTCCTTTCTCTTGTTCGCAATCCCGATATCCTTAAACAGGCCGGCAAAAAAAAGAGAAAAAACCAAGTCTTTGTTGGTTTTGCCCTGGAGACAGAAAATTTCCTTCCGAACGGTTTGAAGAAAATGACCGAAAAGAATCTTGATTTTCTGGTGCTCAATAATCCCGGCTTTTTTGGTGAAGCAAAAGAAAGGAAAATGGTAAAACTTATTGATAAAAAAGGAAACTTGATTAACCTTTCTTCCCTTTCCAAAAAACAAATCGCCAAAAAAATATTGGATGAAGTCGAAAATTATCTTGGTAAGTAGTTATCCTCCGAGACAATGCGGCATTGCCGCCTTCACCGCGGATTTGGTGAACAGTTTAGGGAGAATAGATTCAGAACTAAACTGCCGGATCGTCGCAATTGGGGATAAAAAGTATCATTATGATAAGAAAGTAAAATTCTGTATCAGCCAAAGAAAAAAAGAGAGTTTTTTAAAGGCGGCGGACTGGATTAATGACTCTAAAGCAAACATTATTAATATTCAGCACCAGTTCCTTCTTTACGGAGAAGAAGGAGAATTTACCGCATCTTTTCTTAATCGAATAAAATTACCCGTCATCACTACCATCCATACACTTCCGAGTCAACCTGCGAGAAGAGAAAAAGAGGCAATTAAAGCCATTGTTGATAAAAGCGAAAAGGTGACGGTAATGATTAATTACGCCAAAGAGATTTTAAGGAAGGTTTATCACGCTTCCGGGGAGAAAATCAAGGTTATTCCGCATCCGGTTCCAAAAATAGAGAAAATTGGCCGGGAAAGAGCAAAGTTAAAATTAGGTTTGAAAGGAAACATTATTTCTACTTTCGGATTTATCCGCAGAGACAAAGGAATTGAATATGGCCTTGCAGCTCTTCCTGAAATTCTTAAACAAACCCCCGATACTTTTTATCTGATTATCGGCAAGACCCAGCCCAGCCATCGGGCAGAGGAGGGGGAATCATACCGAAAATCTCTAATAAATAGAGCGGAGAAATTAGGAGTAAGAAAAAATGTTAAGTTGGTCAATCGCTTTCTTCCTTTAAAGGAATTAACCGATTATCTCTGCGCTACGGATATTTTCCTTACTCCCTACTTAGGAAAAAGCCAGGTTTCCAGCGGCGCTCTTATCTATGGACTCTCTTTGGGCAGAATTTGCATCTCCACGCCTTTTTCCTATGCTAAAGAGGTTTTATCCTCCGGCCGGGGAATTCTGGTGGAATTCCGCAAAAGCGGCTGTATTGCCAAAGCGGTAACTAAAATCCTAAGGGATGGAAAATTGCGGAAAGATATGGAGAAAAAGGCTTACCAATACGGGAAGAATCTTCTCTGGGATAAGGTGGCAAAGGATTATTTAAAATTATTCAGGAGAAACGCAAAATGAAAATAGCGGTGGGAATTAGCACGAGGAATTGTGAGAAGACAATTGGAAATGTGGTAAGAGTAGTTGATGAAGGGTTAAAGAAATATTTCCTCAATCAGGAGAGTTTAATTATTGTCTCTGATGGTTATTCAAAAGATAAGACCAGGGAAACCGCAAAAAAGATTAAAACGAAAAACGAAAAGATAGTAAAGCGGCAGGAAGGTTCGTTAGGCAAAGGGAATGGCGTAAAGACCATTCTCTCTTTAAGCAAGAAAAAAAAGGTTAAGGCCATTGCCCTAGTGGACGGAGATTTAACCAGCATCAAACCGGACTGGATTAAGAGACTGCTTCTTCCCATCCTGGAAGGAAACGACCTGGTTGTCCCGTTTTATCTTAGGGACCGCTATGACGGGGTAATCACCAACCAGATTGCCTTCCCTTTAACCAAAACCCTTTACGGGGTAGATATCCGCCAGCCAATCGGAGGAGAATACGGGCTTTCCTCCCGGTATAGCCGGATTGCTCTTTCTCATAAACTTTTCCCGGGAAAGTTTGGCATCGACATTTTTCTCACTACGGTAGCCTGTTGCGAAGGAATGAATATTGCGGAATCCGTATTGGGAATAAAAGAGCATGAATCAACCAAAGAATACCAGGACCCGGAGAAACTTTTGGTCCCGATGTTTTATGACGTAGTAGGCACAATCTTCGAATTAATCGGCTACTACGAAAAATATATCAAAGAAGTAAAAGGAATGAGGAAGATTAAAAGGATTGGCGCGATTCCTTCTGCGGCGCCATCCCGCATCCCAACTGACAAAAAAGCGCTTTTGTCTAAATTTAAAGCGAAATACGGGGAGTTTATTCGGGGAAGGGAAGAATCATCCTTCTTAGGTGATTTATTGCCCTTATTTAATCAAATTGCTCAAAAACCTTTAAAAGAGTATTCTTTTCCGCTTGAATTGTGGGTAAAAGCGGTATATCGTTCGATTAATGCTTTCCTTGAAGGAGAAAAGGTGATTGATGTTCTTCGCGTTCTCTGGCAGGGAAGATTTATCGGTTTAATCCGGGAAACCGAGAAAATGAAAAATCAGGAAGCAGAAGCTTATATCCGAAAACAGGTAAAAATATTTGCAAAATATAAATGTCTCTTGAAATAAATTGTTTTTTGCCGTTTTTCGCTTAAAATATTACTTAAGGTGAAAGAGATTAACTAATGAAAAAATAACAAGTTATGGCTGGTGGAACGAAAAAATTCCTAAGAGGACTTAACCTGGAACAAAAACAGGCAATTACCCATAAAAACGGACCCCTTCTTATTGTCGCCGGTGCAGGTACCGGAAAAACCAGGGTAATCACCGACCGCATTGCCTATCTGATCCTTTCGAAATCAGCAAAATCTTCGGAGATTTTGGCTTTGACCTTTACGGAAAAGGCAGCCAACGAAATGTTGGAGAGAGTAGATACGGCAATGCCTTTGGGTTATGAAGAAATATGGATTTCTACCTTTCATTCCTTCTGTGATAGAATTCTACGGGAGGAGGGGCTTGCTATCGGATTAAATACCGCTTATAAAATTCTCTCTCAAATAGAGCAATGGCATTTCATTCGCAAAAATTTCTTCCGATTTAGTCTGGAATACTACCGGCCGTTATCTAACCCAACCCAATTTATCCATGCTCTCTTAAGCCTTTTTAACCGCGCCAAAGACAACGATGTCACCCCGGAAGAATTTTTAACCTATAGCAGAGAATTAGAAGCCAATTCTCCGGACGAAGAAGAGACCAGGAGGATTAAAGAATTAGCATCTGCTTATCAAAGCTACCAGGATATGCTCTTAGAAGAAAACTGTCTTGATTTCGGGGACCTGCAGAGTTTTGCCCTCCGTCTTTTCAGAACCAGGAAAAACATACGCAGGAAGTATCAAGAAAAATTCAAATATATTCTGGTGGACGAATTCCAGGATACCAACTATGCCCAGAACGAACTCTTGAAATTGCTGGTTAATCCGAAAAAAAATATTGCCGTTTGCGGGGACGACGACCAGAGTATCTATAAATTCCGGGGGGCATCCATCGCCAATATCAACCAATTTACGAAGATGTATCCCGAAAGGAAAAGAGTGGTGCTGATAAAAAATTATCGCAGCCCTCAGGTCCTTTTGAACCACGCCTATCGATTAATCAAAAATAACAATCCCGAGCGATTGGAAGTGAAGGAAAAAATTGATAAAAAATTGATTAGTGCTTCCACGCAAGGAAATAAAGATACCGTAGAATTTAAAAGGTTTGAGACGCCTGAGAACGAAGCGGAATGGGTAAGCGATAAAATTATCTCTCTTCACAAAAAAGGCATTTTTTATCAGGATATCGCTGTTCTTGCCAGAAATAATAATTACCTTAACTCTATTATAACTTCATTTCGCTTTCACGACATTCCTTATCGGTTTGTTGGCAACCGGGGCCTTTACGACCAGGAAGAAATACGCGACTTAATTGCTTACTTGAAATTTCTAATGAACCCCCAGGACGACATCGCTTTTTTTGCTCTTCTGTCTTTGCCCTTATTTAAAATTGAAATGGAGAGCTTGCTTTTGCTTTTAAATTTTGCCAGGCGTTATAACGAACATCTCTATTCCGTCGTCAAGAATATTGCCCACCTGAAAGAAAATTTAACTATTGCGCCCGAGACAATAAAAAAGATTGAACAAATTACTAATTTTTTGGAATCCGAAATTAACCTGATTAAAAAAAAGAGCGCCTCGCAAATTTTAAAAGAGTTCCTTGAGGAAAGCGGTTATCTTAAAGAACTTCTTACTGTAGAGACAATAGAAAATGTGCGCAAAATCCAGAACATCAATCTCTTCTTCAAAAAAATTCTTCAGTTTGAAACCGGTAACCCCGATAAATCAGTTCTTGCTTTTGGGGAATATTTGGATTTAATGCAGGAAGCCGGGGATAATCCGGCCCAGGCAGAGGTAGAAGATATTGAGGTGGTAAATCTCTCTACGGTCCACAGCGCCAAGGGATTGGAATTCTCCTTTGTCTTTATGGTGGATTTGGCGGAAGGAAGATTTCCTTTCTATTTTAGAAGAGAAGAAATCCCTCTTCCCGACCCTTTGATTAAGGAAGAAATTTCTCCCGAAGATATGCATATCCAGGAAGAAAGAAGATTATTCTATGTAGGAATGACCCGGGCAAAAAAAAGGTTATGGCTTACCGCAAGCAGCAGTTATACAATAGCGAAAAATTGGCGGATATCCCGTTTTGTAAAGGAATCTTTAGAAAAAGTAGCCGCAGAAATTCAAACAAAATTACCTTTAAGAACTCTTTCTCTCTCTCCCAAAGAAAAGAAAAAATATTTCTTTGACCTTCCCATTACCCTTAAAAATTTCTCTTATACCCAATTCAAGGATTACGAGCGCTGCCCTTTTTTCTATAAATTAAAGCATATCATCGGTGTTCCCGAACTTCCTAACTCTTCCTATTCTTTCGGACAGACCATTCATCTTACCTTAAAAGAATTCTATTCTTTGATTAAAAACAAAGAAAAGGTGAATGTTGAAAAACTATTATCCTTTTATGAAAAAAATTGGATTAACGAAGGTTACCTGAGCAAGGAGCAGGAAACCGAGCAAAAGATAAAGGGGAGGGTGGCGCTGGAAGATTTTTACTGCATCAATAATTCCAATTTTGGAGAACCGGTCTATCTGGAGCAATTTTTCAAAGTGAACCTTGACCAGGATGTTTTTCTCCGGGGCAGGATTGACCGGATTGATAAATTGCCCGGCGGGAAATATGAAGTGATTGATTATAAAAGCGGAAATCCCCCGGCCAGAAAAAATATTGACCGGGAGGAGCAACTAAGCATCTACGCCCTTGCCTGCGAAGAAGTGCTTAAATTTTTTCCGGAAATTTTAAGTTTTTATTACTTAGGGACGAATGAAAAAATTTCTACCGAGCGTAAATCTTCTGATTTGAAAGCGATAAAAGAAAAACTTCTCTCGGTCATTTCCCAGATTAAAAGAAAAGAATTTCCTCCTATCGGTAATCAAAGAGATTGCAAAAAATGCAGTTATCGCCTTATCTGTCCAAAAAGTATAGCTTAATGACATTAACGTTAGAAGAATTAACGTTTGTTGCTTTTGATACGGAAACCACGTCTCTTTCCCCTGATTCCGGTAGAATAATTGAACTTTCGGGAATAAAATTCAGACTAAGAGAGGATAAAATAGAACTATTTAATAAACTTATAAATCCCGGCGAATCTATTCCCGAAGAAATAACCCAAATCAACGGAATAACCAATGCGATGGTAAAGGATAAACCGAAAGCAGAAGAGATAATTCCTGAATTCTTTAAATTTATTGAGCAGCCCGAAACAGTCCTTTTGGCGCACAATGCCTGCTTTGATATGTCATTTATGAATATGGAGGTTAGGCGTTTAAGAATAACTAAGCCTTCTCATCGGTGCCTAGATACACTTATTCTTGCCCGCAAGGTCTATCCCGGATTGGAAAAATACAGTCTTCCCGAGTTGGTTGCCTGCCTCGGTATCAAACAGGAAAAATTCCATCGCGCTTTAGCCGATAGTTTCTCCGTGAAAGAACTGTTTCTTAAGATAGCCTCCAAAACCAATATCAAGACCCTTGAGAAGTTAATCAACTTAACAAAGGTCTTTACCTTTTAAGGTTTAATAACTATAACCCGTTGCAGACCTCCATAAAGAGCAAAGTTTGTTAAGCCGGATTTAATTAAAGAGTGTAAATCTATCAACTCCTGTTAGAAGAGAAAGGCTACCGGTTAGGAGTTATTCGAGGGTAAAAATGCATTTTGGAAAGTTTCTAAAGAGAGTAGGGTGGATTGTAATAATCCCTGAATCTGTGGTAAAATAAATGGTAATCACAATTAAGCATAAACGGATAATTGATTATATATCATGGGCGTGACAAATTGATCAGAGGAAAGCGATGCTAACCATAAAGGACATTGAGTCAGAATATAAAAAAGCTATTCTTGAGTCCCAGAAACTATATGCTGGCAGAAGGGTTAAAGATACTGCTGGTGCTGTAAGATATACCAAAGGTAAAATAGTTGAAGAGATTACAAAAGACATTATAAAAATCGCCTGGTCAAAAATATCCTCTGATGAAACTCGGTTAAGAATGGACAAAAAGAAGGTTATTATCAAAACAAATGACGAGGTATATAAATTATCACAGGACATACATATTTATATTGATGGCATATTTAGAATTAGCGTGGAGTGTAAATCTTACACTGAGGTTGCTATGTATAAGAGGATTCTAATTGATGCAGCTTTACTGAAGAGGGCTGTTCCTACCATAACTTCTTTCTTTATAGTGCAATTGGAAAATTTTTTGGGCGGTGATTATGGCCGAAAAGTTAAAACAAAAGGAAGCGAATCTGTAATAACTTTGGATAGACTCTTTCCGGAAATGGAAATGAATGTAATAACTTTGTTAGATGGAAACAGAGATATCAATAGACCCTTACACAAATCCGAATATTTTAAACCGTTAAGAGACGAGAGACTTAATTATGCGATTGAACAGTTCAGAAAAGCAATGCTTATAAACCAAAATGTTAAAAAGAGAATTATTGGGGAACCTCTCATTGAATATAAGAAAGGTCTAATGACTTATCCTGATTCCAAAATTTTGAAGCGAGAAAGAAAAGTTATTGACCGGGTTCAGAAAGAGAAAATACGGAAGGGAACGAAGGATTTAACCGTAATAAAATCAAAAGTCAATGAAATTGATGTCTCTGACATAGTAGATAAGATTATCTGTGGAAATAGTGAGGATATATTGAGAAAATTTCCGGATAATTTTGTTGACATTATTGTTACCTCACCGCCATATAATTTTGGTCTGGAATATGAGAATGATAAAAATAAAGATGCTATCTACTGGCAAGATTATTTTGATAAATTAAATAGAATCTGGAAGGAGTGTTACCGTGTTCTAAAACCTGCCGGGAGAATTTGCGTTAATGTTCAACCCTTGTTTTCGGACTATATGCCTACCCACCATGTTATTTCAAGACAATTATTAGAACTGGGACTACTCTGGAAAGGCGAAATCCTCTGGGAAAAACATAATTACAATTGTAAATATACCGCATGGGGTAGTTGGCAAAGTCCGAGTATGCCATATTTGAAATACACCTGGGAATTTGTTGAGGTCTTTTGCAAAGAATCACACAAAAAGGTAGGTGATTCCAGTAAGATAGATATTACAGGAGATGAGTTTAAAAAGTGGGTTTACGCAAAGTGGGATATTGCACCAGAAGGTAATATGAGAAAATACAACCATCCCGCAATGTTTCCGGAAGAATTGGTAGTAAGATTATTAAAATTATTCAGTTATCAAGATGACATTGTTCTGGATCCATTCAGTGGTGTTGGAACTACTACCTTGGTAGCATACAAATCAAAGAGAAGATATATCGGTATAGATATTTCAAAGGAATATTGCAAAACCGCAGAGGAAAGACTGAAAGAGGAACAAAAGCAGATGAGATTATTTTAATAGTTGTTACACCATAATTATCTATATTTTCTAATCTTAGATACCTAACAACCCGTAAACCTTCCGATTCAGGAGCAATAAAGAGAAAAATTCTAATATTCATGATGTAAAATGAGGTGATTACTTAAAAACGGAATTGTGGTAATTAAAATTATGGATGAATGTTATAAATATCTCTACAGGGCATTAAGAAAAGAAGAAGTCAATGCAGGAAATATATTAATTCCTAAATCACAAGGGCCATTTCGAAGTCATCCTCGACTTAGTATTGACACAAACCTTCCGTTTTGGTTAGGAGAGAGAAAAGAATATGCAATTAGACAACATCAATGGCAGCAGAGTGGATTTCCAACATCTGGGATTTCAACTACTCCTCATTTTGAGAGAGCAAAGTTTTATGCTCAAGATGGTGTAATTGTAAAAATAGATCGCCAATTATTCGGTAAGTATAGCATCAAAGAATATGTTGTTAAAGAATATTTAGAGAAATTCCCAGAAGACATTGCTGCTCCTGAAGATGACGAGATAATCCTTGTGAAGGAAGATGATGGCCCATTTCCAAAGGAAGTTATAAAAGAAGTTATAAGATTATAGTATAAAAGACTTGCCAAGCCCAACCAAGATTTTCCATGTTAATAGAGCATCAATTCCCTGATAAATAGGCCTTAAATGAAGAAATATTGCGTTATTTGGGTTTTAAGGTAAATTTAGGGGTTAATTTTAAGAAAAGTTAAGATATTTAAGTATTTATAAATAAAAGAGTTATGGCTATTGACTTGATATATTACTCTAAATCGCCCAAAGACTGCTTTTCTTCCCCGTGAAGTTAACATAAGATATCTTATCTTAACAAGTATAACATTAAAAGAACAAAAAAATAAGGGCTCAATCCGTTAAACCTTTGCAGTGCCTCACTATTATTGTCATTGCGAACGAAGTGAAGCAATCTCATAACTCCCTCTTTTTCTCCAGATATTTCCTGATTTTTCTCAACTTCTTAATATTTGGTTTATTTCGCCCTTTCAACCATCTCCAAACCGTCATTTTGCTCACCCCAACATATTTTGCTATCTCTCCAGTCTTGTAATCGGAGTAAAGATAAAATTGATGCAGTTTCTTCAATTCCTCCAATTCTTCTTCCATTTGTCATTGCGAGTCCGCCAAAAGTTCAATGGCGGATGTGGCAATCTCAAATACAGTTTGTCATTGCGAGTGAGGTCCCTACGAATAGTCATTGCGAGCCGAAGGCGAAGCCCCGAAGGGGTCCCATTGGGACAATCTCGGTCGGGATAAACTCCGCAATCTCTCATTTCAGCCCTTTTTTCAACCCTACTGGCATAAAACTACCTTTTTCTCCTTTTTGCCCTTAAAATGAAGCCTTTAATCTTTTTTGGTTGCTCTCAGGGCATCAGGAAGAGCAATTATTCCCTGGGCGCTCTTTTTTACTCCGTCTTCCCGAAGAGTCTGCATTCCTGCTTTTCGCGCCGCTTCCTTAATTCTTTCGGTAGGCGCCTTTTCCATAATTAATTTTCTAATCTCCTCATCAGGAAGCATTAATTCAAAAAGACCGGTTCTTCCTTGGTATCCGGTGCCGTTGCATTGGTTGCATCCTTTCCCGCGGCAGAAAAAAGACGGCTTCGGTTCTTCCTGCAAATTAATTCCTTCAAGGGCTTCCGAGGAAGGTTGATACTCTTTTCTGCAGGATTCACAAAGGGTACGCACCAAAGTTTGGGAAAGAACGGCAATAACCGAGGAAGCGACTAAAAAAGGCTCAATTTTCATATCCAGTAATCTGGTAGCCGCTCCCGGGGCGGTATTGCTATGCAAAGTGGCAAAAACCAATTGTCCGGTTTGAGCCACCTGAAAAGAAATGGAGGCCGTCTCCGCATCTCTGATTTCGCCAACCATAACTACGTCGGGGTCCTGGCGTAAGATGGAGCGCAGTCCGGTAGCAAAAGTCATTCCCGCCTTGGGATTAATCTGCGCCTGGACGAGACTGGGAATGTGATACTCTACCGGGTCCTCGATGGTAATAATGTGGATTCGGGCGGATTTAATCTTGTTAAGGGAACTATAAAGAGTAGTACTTTTCCCCCCGCCGGTAGGGCCGGTAACTAAAATAATACCGTAAGGCTCCTGCAGAATTTTATTGTAGCGGGCCAAAGTCTCCGGCTGAAATCCTAACTGCTCAAAACCTAAAAGCAGATTCCGTTTATCCAGGATTCTGATGGCTACCGCTTCCCCAAATATTGTGGGGTAAGTGGATACGCGAACGTTTACCTCTCCTCCCTTGATTACTGCTTTATAAGCTCCGCTCTGAGGAATACGCCTTTCGGCAATATCCAGATTCGCCAAGACTTTAATCCGGGTCACCGCCGCCGAGTAAAGTTCTTTCTCCGGAGCCGGGAAATTATAAAGCAGTCCGTTGATTCTAAAACGAAGGGACGTGGTCTCTTCAATTTCCAGATGAATATCCGTAGCCCTTTGCTCTAATGCCTGCGCAAAAATAGAATCTACAGCCGCGCTGGCGGATGAATATTCTGTTTCCGAAATTTTAGCTTTAACAAAATCAGGTTTCTCCATAATCTCTTCCCCCCTCCCCTATTTTTATCTTCTTTATTTTAATGAATTCTTGGCCTCATTATACCATAATTCTTTCGCTATTACATATTAAAAACGCGAAAGAGAAATTTGCTTTTTCCTTTATTCCGTGATATTCTTTCTCTAAGAGAAGAAAGGAGAAAAATTGTCCCTCTATCCCTGGTTGCCACTCTCAAGACAATACCATAGAGGAAGCAATAGAGAACATCAAAACCCTTATTGAATACCTCCAAAATTGTGGATTTTTCTCCAACCTAATTCTTGAAGGACCTCTTTAAAGATAGAAATCGGCAACTTAACTTTCAAAGTGGAATTTCTTCCTTTTTTTCATAACCCCTCTTATCTTCCACAACACTTCTTGTATTTCTTGCCGCTTCCGCAGGGACAGGGGTCATTACGGCCAACCTTAGAATGTGTTCTTATCCCTGCTTGTTCTTTTAGCCACTCAATTGCCCCTGGAACCCTCCTCCAAGCAGAAAGAGAATCTGCTGCATAGCACATTGCCTCATCTTCACCTCCAACCCTTACCGTATCGGGAAGAATCCGCGGGATAGACCTTTTACCAGTTATATATTCGGGAACATACGGATTCCATTTTGCCGCAGCTTTAAACTTCGCTCTTGATTGAGCCGAATCACCATCTCTAACAAAACTTAGAAGTGCTTTCGTATAAAGCCAGTCTGGGGCACAATCATCTTTATATTCTTTTGAATTTAGATGTTCTTCCAATTCATTATACCTTCCCAATTCCGCTAAATAACAGGCAAGGACATAACGGATACCTTGATTGTCATTGGGATTTAATTCCAGCATCTCACGATATTGTGCAATTGCCTCATCATATTCACCCATTTCATATAAACACTGAGCAAGCCCAGCTCTTGCGCGCATATACGGCCTGGTTTCAGTCACTCCCCAAAAATGCCCTCTATCTTCGTCAAATGTTTTCTCACCCAATGCCCGCTCTCCGGCCTCAACACCTTTTTGATAGAATTCCTTTGCTTCCTCAAGCGTCTCAGCCTCTTCCTCTGCTAAAAGCACATAGGCATCAGCACAGTCAGGTGAGATAGAAAGTGCCTCACGGGCTAATTTTATCCTTTCTTTCGCATCATCCGTATCCCAGGCTTCATACATTATATCTTGAGCAAAATCTACGGCGCTCTTAGGTGGAGCATCTGGCACTTTACCCTTATTGAGTATTTGATTCAAGTAATTGTCTAATTCTTTTTTTGAGCTAAAATGCTTCCTTTTTAACAATCTCGTTAAATCCGATGTCGTTTTCTCTAGCGCTCTGCGGTCAGGTATTTTTTCTGCCATTTCTCTTATTCCTCCCCTATTTTGTCTCTAATTCCTTTTCTTTAACATCCTCGGATGTTTCGAGAAAACCAAGCATATAGGTATCTTTTATAGCAGGTTCGACTTTTTTTCAACAATAGATTTCCCTATCCTGTTGCCAGGGGAAAAATAGTATGGTATAATCTTTCGGTGGAGATTAATGAGATACGCCAAGCTTTTACAGAAAAGCGATTTCGTTATACCAAACACAGTCTTGAACAAAGAATTAATAGACATATTAGTTCGGAAGAGATTGAGCAGGCAATACTTAACGGAGAAATAATAGAAGATTATCCTTCTGATAAATATGGACCAAGTTGTCTTGTGTATGGAAAGACAAAAGAAGATAGGTCGTTGCATATCCAAGTTGCATTCTTCCCAATAATAAGTATTGTGACGGTATATGAACCCAATGCAGATAGATGGATTAATAACAAAATCAGGAGGTGAAAAATTATGAATAGATGTTCTGTCTGTCATGGTGAAACTACCTCTAAGACTATCACTTACACTCAATGGTATGAGGGCAAATTAATTGCTGTTCAAAATGTACCTGCTGAAGTTTGTCCGACTTGCGGTGAGGAGTATTTTTCGCCTGAGGTGACTGACAAAATTCAGAAAGTGATTGAATTGCACAATAGCATCGCAACTCTTGAAGTTCCTGTTTATCAACTCGCTTAATTTCATTGTACCCTTCTTTACTTCCCATCCCATCCAACAACTTTTGCCATCATCCACCATTACCAACCCTATCCCTATTTCCCCCTTGCCTTTATTAAACCACTATTTCTTTTCATTCAGCTCGATCATTTTCTCAGTCAAGAAAGCCAATCAGTAATGTCCAAATAAAATTTTCTTCTTTAAAATAGATTTAGCTGACAGCAAATCTTAAAGACTTTTTTTAACTTTCTCAAGACTCAAATGCGATTTTTCGGCGTTTAGCGGGGTCATCAAATTTAATCTCTTTCACATCAAAATATTCTGGATCAAATTCACCACCAGCCCATTCTATTGTTTCTTCATATTCTTCATGATCGGGATTGTTTATGATTTTCAGAAAATCTTCATATCCCCAAACTCCTCCGCAATCCTCATGTGGAGATGCCCGCTTTCCACCAATACACACCGGGTAATTAATATTTTTATCTCGAGGAAGAACCTTTTCCAATTTTATTATATGTTCCCAGTTATCCCCAAAATCATATGTGTACTTTGCCAACCTATTTTCCATAGAAAAGTAATCAGCGATTTTTTGTTTCCATTCCGGAAGAATTTCTTTACCAAAGTCTTCATCACCCGGAATTCCTACGCTCGTTTTTATTCCAGTAGAGGGATTAACTATTTCAAATTCATGAAGATGATAATCTAACCAATGCATTGCGTCTTGAATGGCAACATGTAAATCCCAAAATGAATAAGTTTCTGGGACCTGTATTCGTCGCCAAATAGATGGTCTAACATCCATTAGGGTAATCTTAAATTGATATACCCGATCAAATTTCTTTTTCATTATGACTCCCCCTTATCAAAACAGTCAATGACTGTCTTCAAGTAAATCACTATAATTCCTTTATTTTTGTCTCTTATCAAACAGCCTTCTTCTCTTTCCTCCATCAGTGCTTCAAGAACATATCTTAAAACCTCTGGCTGATGATAATTTTTAACTATTCTTTTTACAGTCTCTATAAAACCGGTCTCCGTCTCACTCTCAAGATATTCAAGCATCTTCATATTTGGCCCTTCCACCTTATCTAAAGTCTTCTCTGTAATTTTAGGTAGCGGCGTGGTGCCCTGGGACATTATTTGCCAAACTACCACTCCGATATAAAGTAACAATTCCCGCTCGTCTTGATTTAAGGTATCACCACCCACTGCCATAAGGTAGGCAAGGACAAGCGGTTGTTGCTTACCCATAAGGTTAATCATTTTTGGTGCTTCTTGTGGAGACATTCCCCCTGCTCTTTTCCATGTTTTTTCAACAATGTCTGAAGATATTGGATTCATTTGTAATCCCTATTTAATATTACCTTGTCATACCGAAATGATGTCC
>PFWI01000273.1 GCA_002791075.1 bacterium (Candidatus Ratteibacteria) CG_4_9_14_3_um_filter_41_21
TGAATAAAGAAACAAAAAATAAGATTATTGCCGAGGCTGCTCGCCGCGAAAAAGATACCGGGTCTCCGGAAGTCCAGATTGCCCTTTTTACTAAAAGGATTGAGGAATTAAGCGAGCATTTTAAGAGGCAAAAAAATGACTATGGTTCTCGGCGCGGTTTACTTATCCTCATCGGAAAGCGCCGAAAATTGCTCAATTATTTAAAAAGAGAAAGTCTGGAAAGATACGAAAAAATAATCAAGAAGATGGGAATGAGAAAATGAAAAAAGAAATCAAAATAAACGACTTGCCCTTAAGTATTGAAAGCGGCAACATTGCCAAACAAGCCGACAGCGCGGTAACCGTTCGTTATGGAGATACGGTTGTCTTTACCGCAGTAGTAGGTTCAAAAGAGCCCAAAGAAGAGGTGGATTTTCTTCCTTTGCTCGTAGATTACCGGGAGCATACCTCCGCCGCAGGCAAATTCCCCGGCGGTTTCTTTAAACGCGAAGGACGACCCAGCGAGAAAGAGATTCTCACCAGCCGCCTTATTGACCGAAGTATCAGGCCTCTTTTTCCCGAAAATTATAAAAATGAAATTCAAGTCAATTCCTTTGTTTTTTCTGCCGATACGGAAAATGACTCCGATATCCTTGCGCTCATTGGCGCCTCAACCGCTTTGTCCGTTTCTAAAATTCCATTTCTTGGCCCGATCGGAGTAGTCAGGGTAGGTTATGCGGATAACAAATTTATCATTAATCCTACTTTCCCCCAATTAGAAGAAAGTAAACTTAATCTGGTGGTAGCAGGGACCGAGACTTCAATCATTATGCTTGAGGGAATGAGTTCTTTCATATCTGAGGATTTAATTTTAGAAGCCATTTCTCTTGCTCGAAAATCAATTGGCCTGCTGGTTAACGTCCAGAAAGAATTTGAAAGTAAAAAAGAAAAGAGGATTCCTTCCTGCCGAGAAAGCAATCCCAAACTATGGGCCGAAATGGAAAAAGAATTTTCTCCTAAAATAAAAGACGCTTATAATTTCCCGGGGAAAGGGGAAAGAGATAATTTCTGGAGAAACCTTTCTTCAGAAACCTTGAAGAAATTTGCTTCCTTTGAAGAAAAGACCGTAAAACAATTCCTTGAAGAAATTAAAAAAGAAAAAATCCGAAAACTGATTTTAGACACCGGAAAAAGGCTGGATGGGCGAAAATCTAATCAACTGCGGGAAATTTCCTGTGAAATAGGGCTTTTGCCCCGCACCCATGGTTCAGCGCTCTTTACCCGCGGAGAAACGCAGGCTTTAGCTCTGGTAACCCTGGGAACAACCAGCGATGAACAGATTATGGATACTCTTTTCGAAGAATCCTCAAAGCGATTTATGGTTCACTATAATTTTCCTGCTTTCTCAGTAGGAGAGGTTCGCCCTAACCGTGGCCCTGGCCGGAGAGAAATTGGCCATGGAATTTTAGCGGAACGGGCTCTTTCTGCCGTGGTGCCGTCAGAAGAAGATTTCCCTTATACTGTTCGCGTGGTCAGCGAGACTCTTTCCTCCAACGGTTCTTCCTCAATGGCTACTGTTTGCGGGGGCTCTTTGGCTTTAATGAATGCCGGCGTTCCCGTTAGTTCTGCCGTAGCCGGAATCTCCGTGGGGCTTATTCAGGAAGGAGAAAGAAAAATAATTCTTACGGACATTGCCGGAGAAGAAGACCATTTTGGTAATCTTGATTTAAAAATTGCCGGGACCTCCGAGGGAATTACCGCCATTCAGATGGATGTAAAATCCGCTTTAATCAGTGAGGAAATTTTAAAGCAAGCCTTTTTTCAGAGTAAAGAAGCGCGGCTTGAAATCTTAAAAAAGATGTCCGCGGCCATCTCCCAGCCCCAAAAATCCCTTTCCCCTTATGCCCCTAAGATTATTAATTTACAAATACCGGTGGAAAAGATTGGATTACTCATTGGCCCGGGAGGAAAAACCATCAGAAAAATTATCAGCGAAACCGGAGCTAAAATTGACGTTAACGATGAGGGAGAAGTAAAAATTGCTTCTACCGAGCAAAAAAAAGGAGAAGAAGCTTTGGAAAAAATTAAAGCCCTGGTTGAAGAAGCAGCCGTTGGCAAATTCTATGCCGGGAAAGTAACCAAGATTATGCCCTTCGGCGCCTTTGTTGAAATTCTTCCCAAACAAGAAGGCCTTATTCATATTTCGGAACTTGAGCATAAACATGTCGATAAAGTTGAGGACGTGCTTAAAGTCGGAGATAAAGTGAAAGTTAAAGTAATTAAAATTAATGAGGGTAAGATTAGTTTGAGCAGGAAACAAGCTTTGCCAGATGCAAAAAAATGATGAAATTCTCTATATCAAAAGGATTAATAAATTTAAATTGCCTCTTCCTGCCTACCATAAAGGAAATGGGCTTGACTTAAGAACATCCCAAAATATTACCCTTAAACCGGGGAAAAAAGTTCTTGTTCCTACGGGTTTTTCTATCGCTCTCCCTAAAGATTCTATCGGTTTAATTAAAGACCGCAGCAGTTTAGCAAAAAAAAGCCTGCATGTTCTCGCCGGGGTTATTGACGAAGATTATCGGGGAGAAATCGGGATTCTCCTGATTAACCTGGGGAAAGAAACTTTCCATGCCGAAAAAGGTTCCCGGATTGCCCAACTTCTAATTCTGCCTACCAAAAAAGTAAAAGTCGTTGAAAAGAAAAAACTTTCCTTAACTTCCCGCGGGAAAAA
>PFWI01000023.1 GCA_002791075.1 bacterium (Candidatus Ratteibacteria) CG_4_9_14_3_um_filter_41_21
AAAGGGTGGAGGAGACAATTGAGAAAATTGTTGCTACCAAAAAGAAGGGAGAAAAGATTGTCGTGGTTACCGGCAGTGGTCCCAATGTCCATGAAGGGGTAACCACCTTAATTGCTGAACTGATTGAACAGGGAATTGTTGATGGGGTAGCTACCAGCAGCGCTGTAGTTGCCCATGAAATGTCCGGCTCCTTAAAGAGGGTTAAAAGATTTAACGGAGTAAGATTTGGTTTTAAAAGAGAAAAACTTCCCTTAGATGGAATCTTTGAAGTGGAAATAATGGAGGAGGAATATCTTTCTCAAATAAAAAAGGAGATGGTAATTGATGAAGAGTTATACCGAAGAATGTTAGCTACTGAAGGTAAGGTCATTATCAAAGTAGCCGGCAATATGGCTTATCCAGCCGGTCTGCGCAGAGAAAGACTGGCCAGAGAATTAGAGCCTTTAGCTAAGGCCAATAGTATTCCATTAGAAGAAGTCTTAGGATTTGGAGCTGACCCCTGGACAATGATTGGCGCTGCTTCTAAAAGGAAGGTTCCGGTATTGGTTTCTATACCAGCAATGATTGGAGGAGGAGCGGTAGGATTATCCATTGGCGATTCTATCTCCATTACCGAAAGGACCAGAAGATTAGCAAGAATGCTTTCGGAAGCTTCGCTAATCATTGAATCGGCTTTAGTGCTTACTCAGGAGATTCACGATGGTCCCTGGGAAGTTGCTACCGGCCATGGAATCTGGGCAAATTGGCAGGGAGATTGGACCTATTCCTTGAAAGAAAAAACGATTGTTCGGATTGACCTTGACCCCAATTTAGAAAAAGCCTGGCAATTAGAACGACAGACCGGAATTGTGGCTGAAGCAATCGATAAGGGATTGCCTAAAACAAAAGTAACCAAGATTCCTTTTCGGATGGAGATGAGCGGTTTCTCAAGATTGCCTCATTCTATTCCCATCATTGGAGATATCGGGGAGCTCTGGCCAATCATTGCCTATCGAGTAGCTAAAGAACTGAATATTAATTTGGACTTTATCTCCTATAAACAGAGCACTCCTGAAGGAATGGAGATGCGGGAATGGATTGTGAAAAATGTGAAAGCGCTAGATCGAGACAAAATTTATAAGCATTTTACCGGAGCAGGGGCTTGAGATTGCCGTGCTCATTTCATTCGCTCGCCCTAAACCAGAAACGGCTCAGGGCTCGCAATGACAACAAAAAAAGTCATTGCGAAGAGTCCGCCCAGCAATATTGGCGGACGATGTGGCAATCTAAGTTCTCATCTCTTTGAGAATGTCATTTTCCCATTGGTGAATTAATCTTTTTCTCGGCCTTAATTTTTTTTGGAGGATATAACCTACAATAAGGGGTAAAGAAACGGATGGTTCGACAAAGGCCATTGCCTCGGTGGCATTTTTTGAAACTTTTCCCCAGGATTTCGCCTCCTCTAAAGTACTTCCGCTTAACCCTCCCCAGTGAGGAACATCGGTGGTTACCTGAAAGGCGTAGCTGTGCCCTCCTATGTTTTTGCCAAAGATATAGCTCATTACCACCGAATCGTTAATAAAATTTTTTGGCACTCCCCCGGCTACATAAATAGCGGCAGTTTTTTTGGACTTTACTACGATCTGAGTTAATTCATAATTATCCCGGATGGCATCAATAATAATTCTGGGGCCTTTTTTCTGCTTCTGTAAGTGATAATGGTCGGTCAGTCCGATTCCGATACTGCTATCATTAAGTGCCGGAGAGAAAACCGGCACCCCATATTTTGCAGCAGTCTTTAAAATAGAATTTTCATCCTTTATTTCTTTTCCCAGAAGATAGAGAAATTCCCGGGATGAATAACTTCTTGGCTCCAAACTGTCGGCAAATCTGCCCACCCAACTATCACTCTTTATAAACTTCTCATCATCAACGTAGGTGTCATAAATGCGGTCGATAAAAAGTTCTCTTAAATAACTATCATCAGCCTCCGGGGAACCGATATAATGTTTATAACCGAAAGATTGATAAAGGTCATGATAAAGGATTGCTCCCGTTGAAACTATTACGTCAATGATATTAAACTCAATCATATCCCGGATAACTTTTCTTAATCCGGCAGCAATTAAAGGACCGGCCAGCCCTAAAAATATTGTTGGACGTTTTGGGTCTTCCAGCATATTTTCATAGACGGTTGCGCATCTCCCAATGCGTCTTGCTTGAATCGACATCTTTTTGAAAGAATCAACCAAATCCACAAGCCTCACTGTTCTGGCCAGGTCAATGGCCTCGATAGGATGAGAAAGAATTTTTTTCTTTTGCGCCTGTTTCTTCCTGCTTAATCCTTTAAAATAAACTTTTTCCAGTTTACTGCGTCCGTCTTCTTTCTTATTTTTCATTCTTCTTATCTTATTACTGAATCCTCCTTTCTGTCAAATTTGAGGATGGTTTCTTGCGGTATAGGAAAGTATAAAATACTTTCCTATAGAAGCCCCCTCTGCTTTCTTGCTTCATCCCCCCTGCTTCGCTTTCCCATCTTCTTGCTTTCGCAAGAAAGCAGATGGGACTTTGCGAAGCAAAGCGGGGGGGAGAACAGCAAGAAGAGGGGGGTAAGAAAATCATATTCTAGTAGAAGGTTTCCAAATTAATATTGCAGTCCATGCTGTCATTGCGAGGAGTGAAAACGGTTGCGAGGCGAAGCCGAAGCAAACTCGGAGATTCCTCGTTTCACTCGGAACAAGCTCCGCAATCCCTTTGTGGATAACGATATGAGATTGCTTCGCTGTCGCTCGCAATGACAAACCATAACAACATTATTTGAAGAACGCTCTACTAGTTATTGCCGAAGGCGATTTCTTAGAATGGACAAAAATGAGCGGAAAGACGATGTCGCTGAAGCAGCAAGGAACCCAAACCGCCAGGAACAAGAATAAGAAAATAGTAGAAAGCACAACCCAATTTAGTGTTGTTGGGCCTATAGCCATTATCATATGGAATAATGATGCCCAGGTGCTAATGAGCACATGCCCGGAGTGTGGGAATTTAGTTACTGGCCTCAAAAGTCCAATTGCAATACCGAGAAACGCTGCGGGATTTGTTAGCCACGCTTTTTCAATGAAACCGATGTGAATTCCTCTATTCGGCAGATTAAGAAGCTGTTCACCAAGATAAGGAATGATGCAATCACTTAAGGTAGCTATACCAACTGAACCGACATAACCAATCAGAATTGCAAGCCAGACTCTGCACTTGGGCTTGTGCAGTTTATACATCGCCGTGGTCACCATTGCACTTAAGGCCACATGGGTTGGATGCAAAATATAAAAAATAATAGGGGAAACTCTGCAAACCTGGGAGAGCATATGTCCGAGGACTATTATAATCATTATTATAATCCCGGTAGCCGCCCCAAAAGTAGTAAAGGGGATATGTTTTCTAAGTTCTTCTGCTATGACATATTTTCTCATTTTTTCCTCCCTTTTAATTAAAAACTATTTTCATTTATTCTCAAAAAAACTATCCTCACTGGCACTTTTTACAATAGCCAAAGAAAGTGAGGCAGTGTTCGGTTATTCTAAAGTTAGTCATCTTTTTAAGTTCTTCCTGCATCTTTTTAAAAAGGCAGACGCCTTTTTTCTCTATCCTGCCACAATTCAGACAGACAAGATAATGGTGATGCCTCTGATGGTCTAACTCATACCGGTCAGTCCCTTCATGGAAATGGATATGGTTGGCTATTTTTATCTCTTTAAGCAATTCCAGGCTGCGATAAACCGTAGTGAGCCCTACTTCAGGGTGAAATCTTTTAACTTCTTGATAGACTCCTTCCGGAGTCAAAGGATGGTTCCTGTTTTTTAGCAGAACATCTAAAACCGCTCTTCTCTGCGGGGTCAGCTTGTATCCCGAGGAATGAATTCTTTCTTCAAACTTCTCGACTTTTCTTTCCATAATTATAATTAAATGAAAACTCTTTTCAATTAT
>PFWI01000050.1 GCA_002791075.1 bacterium (Candidatus Ratteibacteria) CG_4_9_14_3_um_filter_41_21
TTTCCAAAAAAATTGTTTTGAGGTTTCCTTCGACATTGGTTCATCAACCAATTGTTTATCGGCTGGTAAAAGACTATAACCTTTCCTTTAACATTCTCAAAGCCTCGGTTACTCCGAACGAAGAAGGTTTGTTAGTCCTGGAATTGACGGGAAAAGAAAAGGACTATCAAAGAGGAATTGATTATCTTATTCATCTAAAGATAAAAATTCAACCTTTAAGCAAAGATGTAAGGCGGGACGAGGATAAATGCACCCATTGCGGACTTTGCGTTGAGATTTGTCCGACGGAAGCCTTTGTTTTAGATAGAAAAACAAGAAAAGTAGATTTCTATAAGGATAAGTGTATTGCCTGCGAACTCTGTATTAAAATTTGTCCTCCCCGGGCAATGGAACTCCATTTTTGATTTTTTGGACGCAGATTTCCGCAGATTAACGCAGATAAAGACAGAAATAGATCTTTAATTCATAATTAATTTAATTGCATAGGAATTTCCTTTTTCTAACCACGAATTAACGCGAATTACTCTAATTCGTAAAATTCGATAAATTCGTGGTTTTATAACTTGTTTAATCCTGATTTTATCCTGATGTTATCTGCGTCCCATTAAGTTGATTTATCGAAATTTAGTTAATGCTTCCGATTTAAAAAGCTTTAAATTGATTATTAAGGAGAGCAATCTCTTTATTCTTTTTGCTCCGAATTCCTCAAAGATTCCTGAAAACTTAAAGGATATTGCCGGTCATTCTCTCTTGAATTGCCGCAGACAGATTGAGGATTACATTAAAAATTACCCTTCTTTTCAGGAGAGTTATATTCCGGTTAAGGTTGGGAAGGGGAGTCCTTTAATTGTCCGGGAAATGGCTGAGGCATCCTCTCTGGTTAATGTCGGGCCGATGGCCGCGGTTGCTGGAGCAGTCGCTGAATTTGTGGGAAAGGAGATTTTAAAATTTTCTGATGAGGTAATCGTAGAAAACGGCGGGGATATCTTTCTAAAGAGCAATAAGAGGAGAAGAGTGGCAATCTATGCCGGAGAAGATTCTCCTTTCTCAAGAAAGATTGCTTTGGAAATCAATCCTGAAACCACGCCTGTTGGAATTTGCTGCTCTTCCGGAACTTTGGGGCACTCTTATAGTTTTGGCAAAGCAGACGGTAGTGTTGCGGTAGCGGTTTCTACTGCTCTTGCCGATGCTTCTGCTACGGCAATTGGCAATCTCATCCAAATAAAATCAGACCTTTCTAAAGGGGTTGAGTTTGCCAAGAAAATTCCCGGACTTTTAGGCACAGTGATTATAAAAGAGGATAAAATCGCCATCTGGGGAAAAATTAAAATAGTAGAATTATGAAATACTTAACGAAAATTCGGCTTTATATTGGTTATCTCTTTTTTCTTTTCATTCTTCTTCTTGCAAAACCTATCATTCTTTCTTACGGGATTGGAGGTGTGGTTGTTCTTCTGGGTGAAGCGATTCGCACTTGGGCCGCCGGCTATATTGCAAAAGATGAAGTTCTAACAAAAAATGGACCTTACCGGCTGACCAGAAATCCTTTATATCTTGGCACTTTCTTTATTGGTCTGGGAGTAGTTATTATTGGAGATTCTGTTTGGTTTCTTCTTGCTTTTACGCTGATATTTTTAGGCGTTTATATCCCCACCATTTTTAGAGAGGAAAAATTTCTCGCCAAGAAATTTCCGGATGACTATCTTAGCTATCAAAAGACTGTCCCTTGCTTTTTTCCTAAGTTTCAAACTTTAAACGTAGGAGGTTTTTCCTGGCTAAGGGTTAAAAAAAATAAAGAATTCCATACCTGGATTACTTTATTCCTTATTCTAATAATCTTGGGATTAAAACTGACGTAGTCATTGCGAGGAGTCCCCCCTTCTTGCTTTCGCACCTGTGCCTGCGTTCCCCTTTTCTTGCTTTCGCAAGAAAGCAGAGGGGACGTCACCTTGGCAACCACAGGTGCAGGCAAGAAAGCAGAGGGGACGACGTGGCAATCTTATGAGATTGCTTCGCTTACGCTCGCAATGACAACCTGTAGTGGTCGAGCTTGCTCGACAATGGTAAATGTAGTTGCTCGATTCATCGAGCGTAGTGCGAGGAATTTAGCCTCGCCCAAAAGGAGGAGACATGGTTAAAAAAGAAATTTTGCCCTTGGGGGTTATGACCGGTATTGGAGCAAATCCAATAGAGGCTTTGTCAAAAATCCGAGCTCTGGGTATTCCCACCTGTCAACTTGGGAATCCGCCGGATGAATATATTTATACAAAAAAAGCAGATGAACTTAATGAGAAACTAAAATCTGCGATAAAAAAGACGGGAATCAAAATCTCGTCCGTTTTTATAATGTATCAAGGTCATATCTGGAATTTGATTGATGGTCCGAGAACGATCGGGCTTGTGCCTGAGAATACCAGGGCTCCTCGCGTAGTGCATGCCTGTGCGGTTTCTAATTGGGCCAAGAAAATAGGAATCAAGGTGGTAACCAGCCATATGGGTTTTATTCCTGCCGATCGCACAAGTTTGATCTATCAAGGTTTTATTGATACGATGAAAAAATTTGTTGCTTTTTGTAAAAATAATAACCAGCTCTTTGCCTTTGAAACCGGGCAGGAACCGCCTATAGTTTTGAGAAGAGCGATCGATGATATTGGAGCGGACAACGTTCGGGTAAACCTGGATTCGGCAAATCTTCTGATGTATGGTATGGGAACGCCTCTGGAGGCAGTGAAACTCTTGGGAGAATTTGTGGTAAATACCCATTGCAAAGATGGCAAAATGCCTAAAGCAGGGGGGAAACTTGGTCCGGAGATGCCTTTAGGGGAGGGGGATGTGCATTATGAGGAGGTATTGCCTGCACTCTACGAGAAAGGTTTTCGCGGCCCTTTGACCATTGAGAGGGAAATAAGCGGGGCCCAACAAATAAAGGATATTAAAAAAGCGATGAAACTATTAGAAGAGATAAGAGGAAGAATATTAAAGAATTAAATTCATTAATCCACCAACGATGATTGCGGTGAGAATCATCAGAAGAGCAGATTTAACCATATCCTTTATTCCTAATTCTCTAATCAGGACGATAAAGGTGGCGATGCAGGGAAAGTAGATGGCGAGAACGGTTGAACCAATAATTAGTTGTTTGGTAGTTAAATTCAACGGTCCTAACATTCCCACGGCTACATCTTTTCTTAAAAAACCAACGATTAAAGCAGAG
>PFWI01000139.1 GCA_002791075.1 bacterium (Candidatus Ratteibacteria) CG_4_9_14_3_um_filter_41_21
ATTGGAAACCTTCTTCCATTTAAACCGGTGGAATCCCAACCAGATGCTTGTCCTATGTGTGAAGAGGGTAAACATCTCACTCGCTCTCATCATAAGAAGGGAATAAGGAATAGAATAATTTCAGTTTTCTCCTTTGGCTTTATTGACATTCCAAAAGAAATTGGATTGGAATTGCTCATTGGTTTAGTTCTTGCAGCCGTGGTTGTTTCCGTCACTCCTTTGGGAGATTTAATAAAAAATTATCTCGTAGCAGGTTTTGGGTATTTATTTGCTCTCATTTTCGGTCTTTTAATGTATATCTGTTCAACAGCAAGTGTCCCCCTGGTTCATGCTTTTGTCGCTCAGGGGTTAAATATTGGTGCGGGCGTAGTTCTTCTCTTAGTCGGTCCAATTACCAGTTTTGGAACTATCCTGGTTATCAGAAAAGAGTTTGGTAATAAAATTTTATCAGTTTACCTGGGAGTTATCTGCTTATTCTCTTTAATTTCAGGATATTTGTTCACTATCTTATCAGGATGAAAAAAAGGGTAGTAGTGGCAATGAGCGGGGGGGTGGATTCATCGGTTACAGCTGCTCTTCTTAAAAATGAAGGTTATGAGGTTATCGGTATGACGATGCAAATCTGGGAACGTTCTGAAGATTGGGGTGGTTGCTGTGGTTTGGAGAATGTGGAGGATGCAAAGAGAGTAGCCAATAGATTAGGAATACCCCACTATGTAGTGAATTTCAGAGCTCTCTTTAAAGAAAAAGTAATCGCTAATTTCTGTGAAGAATATAGAGAAGGAAGGACTCCTAATCCCTGTATTAGATGTAATCAATATATAAAATTCGGTGCGCTACTCAAGAAAGCAAAAGAACTTAATACAGATTATATTGCCACCGGCCATTATGCCAGAATAGAATACGACAAAAATAAAAAGAGATATCTCCTTAAAAAAGGTGTTGACTATAAAAAGGACCAGTCCTACCTGTTATATACAATGACCCCGAAGCAACTCAAGCACACTCTAATGCCCTTGGGGGAATTTACCAAAGAAAAGACAAGAGCAATAGCTGAAGGGTTAGATTTGTCTGTGGCCAGAAAACCAGAAAGCCAGGAAATCTGTTTTATTCCCGATGATAATTACCCAAAGTTTCTGCAAGAATACCTGCCGGAAGCAGCAAGACCAGGTCCTATTCTAAATAGACAAGGCAAGGCTGTGGGAAGGCACTGCGGCATCCTATTTTATACTATCGGTCAGCGTAAAAGATTAGGTATAGCCGCCAAAGAACCATTATATGTAATTGCTATTGATAAGGAAAAGAATGTTATTGTTGTAGGCAAGAAAGAAGAGGTCTATACGAAGGGGCTAATCGCTACCTCTATAAATTACGTAGCCATAGAAAGACCAAAGGGTTCTCTAAAGGTAAAGGCAAAGGTAAGGTATCTTCATCAACCAGCGGAAGCGGTAGTTACTCCTCTAAAGAGAAAGAGAGCCAGCGTGAAGTTTAAGGAGCCGCAGTGGGCGCTTACTCCTGGGCAGGCGATAGTCTTTTATGATGGAGATATTATTGTCGGTGGTGGAACAATAGATCAGGTAGATGGTAATCTATAACCAGATAGCAAAAATAATTGCAGTTTGTAGAAGTAAGAAAAAGGGCACTAAGAAAGAAGTGATAAACGAGGGATTCCTCAAAGAGGATTACGGGCTTATTGGCGATGTCCATGCCGACTCTAATACCCATCGTCAGGTAAGCCTGCTGGCAATAGAAAGCATTAAAAAGATACGTGATTTAGGTCTAGATATAGGCCCTGGGGACTTTGCCGAAAATCTTACTACTGAAGGAATCAGCCTCGTTTCCTTACCAGTTGGCACCCCGATATCTATAGGTGAAGATGTTATTTTGAAGGTTACCCAGATCGGCAAGGAATGCCATATCGGGTGCGCTATCTATCATAAGGTGGGAAGCTGCATAATGCCTCAGGAAGGGGTGTTCGCTAAAGTTATTCGAGGCGGAAAGATAAAAGCAGAAGATAAGGTAAGGATTATAGAGAAACAGGAAATGAATGGAAAGATAGAAGATTTTTCTATACAGCGGGTTACCGAGAAAGGAAGGGATAGAGTTGAGGATATAATTGTCAAGGAAATTCCCCTGACTATTTTCTTGAATAATCAAGAGCTGGTGACCCTGCTCTGTACTCCGGGAGGTCTAAAATATCTGGCCATCGGTTTCCTCTATTCAGAGGTTCTAATTAAAAATAAGGGAGAGATTGAGAAAGTGGTGCTTGATGAAGAGAAGGGTGTTATATGGGTGAAGACTAACGAAGATAAAAATTTTGTTAAAGAACTTATGTTTAAAAGAGTTATAACCTCAGGCTGTGGAAAAGGAGCAGCTTTCTATAATCTGGTTGACGTTCCAGTTGCAAAAAAGTAGAGTCAAAACTAAAAATCTCACCCCAAGAAGTCTTTAGTTTAGTAAAGGAAATGCAGCACCAATCCCAACTTTATCGGGCTACGGGTGGTGTGCATAGTGCCGCCTTATGTGATAATAGAAATGTTTTAATCTTTATTTAGTGAGGATATCGGTAGGTATAATGCCATTGATAAGATATTTGGAGAATGCCTCTTAAAGGATATCCAGATAAATGATAGAATAATAATCACCAGCGGAAGGGCTCCTCAGAAATACTGCTTAAGATAGCCAGGAAGAATA
>PFWI01000254.1 GCA_002791075.1 bacterium (Candidatus Ratteibacteria) CG_4_9_14_3_um_filter_41_21
TAAGGAGGAGACCAAATGGAATTTGAAATAGGATATTTATTGGCTTTGCTGGTGGTGGGGATGGGGGTTTTAGGAATTATTCTGGCTTTGGCAATCAATGAGATTAATAGAAGCAAATTTATTATTTCTCTGATTCTCTCCATAATCATTCTTGCTTTAGGAGGATACTATTATCATCTCGTCGGGCTCTACCAGAGCAAAGCCGGAAAAACAACTGGCCCTCTTAATCAGGCTCTTCTGAGAATCTGCCGGCCAAAATTGGCCAGGCCAATACCTGAAAAAGAAGTAGTTTTGCCAGAACCAAACGTACCGGCAATTGACATAATTGTAAATGTGGAGGGCAAAAATATTTTCCTGAAAGACCAGGAACATCTAAAAATTAAAAAAGGGAAGAAATTAAAGATTGTTGATGGTATTCTTCCCGGAGTAGAGAAAAATTTAATCAGGGTAAATCTCGTTGGATTTATTGGCAACCCCAAACTTGAAGGTGAAGATAGAGGATGCGAGATAGATACTTCCCTCCTGCTGAAGAGGTATGCGGTCAATAAAGAAGGGACTTGTTATAAGATTGAGATGTTAAAAGGAAAGGAGGTTGTAATTACTGCCTATGTTGACCTTATTGAATGAAGATTAAATGCCCTAAATTAATTGTTCTTTTCCCCCTTTTTCTCTTTTCCGGATGCGTTCCTTCTTCCCATCTTCACCGTTCTTACTTCCAGGAACAACCTTTAGGCAAGCAAAGTGTTTTGGTTCAAACCTCTGACGCGGGCGCAATCTATCTTTTGGATAAAGTGACCCGGATTGTCCGCTCCGATTCTTCTTCGGAATTAATTGTTCATCAGATTATTAAGATTAATCGAGAATCAGGGAAAAAATTTGCGGAAGTCCAGATACCGTATAACCAAACCTTTCAGAAAGTAAAAATTGATTTTGCCCGCACCATTACGAGAGAAGGAAAAATAATCAAACTTAAAAGAAATGCCATCCATACGGTTACCCCTGCTTCCCTGGCTCCCTACGCTGCCCTTTACTCCAGTCTTAAAGTCAAGACGGTTTCAATGCCGGCAGTAGAACTCGGCAGTATCATTGAGTATCAGTATCGTATCCTGCAGAAAAAATCCCTGATGAAAAATCATTTCTGGGATGATTTCTATTTTCAAAGCGAGGAGCCGTTAGTCGTTTCAAAATATATTCTTGTCCTTCCCAAGAGCAGAACCTTTAAAAAATTGGAGAAGGAAATAAACTCTCCGGAAATAACCGAGAAAGGAGGCCAAAGGAGCTATAGCTGGGAGAAAAGGGATTCTGCCGGTCTCATTCGCGAACCCGAAATGCCCCCCTTAAAGCAGGTGCTTCCCCTTCTTCTTATTTCATCCGTTAAAGACTGGGAGGAAGTAGCCTCCTGGTATTATACTCTGGCAAAGGAGCAGATGGTTGCCGATGAGCCGCTAAAACAAGAGGTTTTTCGTCTCATCAAGGGAAAGAAAACTGAAAGAGAAAAAATCAGAGCAATCTATAATTACTGCAGTTCTAACATTCGTTATGTGGGATTGGAAATAGGTATAAATGGTTACCAACCTCATCAAGCCAGCGAGGTTTTTCATCTCAAGTATGGCGATTGCAAAGACAAAGCCACTCTCCTGATTACGATGTTGGGTGTTGCCGGGATTAGGTCCTATCCGGTTCTGATCAACAGCGAGCATCAGATTGATGCATCCTTGCCCTCTCCAAGCCAATTTAATCATTGTATTGTGGCGGTTCCCGATGAAGAAAAATATTTATATCTGGATACCACCGCGGAGATTTGTAGTTTCGGCGATTTACCGGCTGAGGACCAAAACCGTGATGTTCTCATTGTCAAGGAAGGGAAAGCAATTTTGGTCAAAACTCCGCTTTACCGGGCACAAGATAATCTCTGTACCAGAAAGATTGAGATTAATTTAAAAGAGGATGGAACTATTTCGGCTAAAGTAGGAGTTGCAACTTCTGGTTTTTTTAATCTTGCCTACCGGTCCTCTTTTCGCTATTTAAGAACCATCGAGCAGAAAAAATTTTTAAGCGAAGATTTGAACCGGGTTTGTCCGGGAGCAGTTCTCGCCGAGTTTAAGATTTCCGACCTCACCAATCTTGATCAACCGGTGGAAGAAAATTATAGTTTTTCCGTAGAAAATTACGCGATGAGAATGGGAAATAAACTTTTAATTAAACCTGCGCTTATTGAAGCAGTACGCTCTACCGCTTTAGTTGCCGAAGAGAAACGAAATTACCCGATTCTCTTTCAAAGGTGTTGGGAAAAATTTGAAAATGTTTTGATTAACTTGCCTGATGGCTGGGAGGCAGAAACACTGCCTGAGGCTCTCCTCCTTCGCCATCCTTTCGGAGAGTTTGAGGCATCCTATCAAAAAACAGAAGAAGGAATTCTCTATCAACGGAAGTTCCGCATTAGCCAACCGGAAATCTCTATTCTTGATTACCAGGAATTTAAAAACTTCTATAAAAAGATTGCCTATCAGGACCGGAAAGAAATTATTTTGACAAAAACCCCGAAATAGCGTATATTGTTTGACATCTTGAAGAGTATAGGTTAAAATAACTTAGGTATTAAACGAAAAGAGGAGGTGACAAAAATATGAATAAAGGAGAATTAATTGAAGCTATTGCTAAAGTGACTTGCAGCAAGGCAGAAGCAGCAAAGGCGCTGGAGGCAGGGTTGGCCGCAGTAAAGGCTTCTTTGAAGAAAGGGAAGCCGGTTACTTTAATTGGTTTTGGGACTTTCAAGGTATCGAACCGAAAGGCAAGAACCGGGAGAAATCCCCAGACCGGAAAGCCAATCAAAATCAAGGCCAAGAAGGTTCCTGTATTCAAGGCTGGAGCAGCATTGAAAAAAGCAGTGAAGTAAGACATAGAAAAGAGAAAGCGGATTTTATTTTTTACTAAATAAATCCGCTTTCTTTATTTTATTCTATGGAATTTCAAAATTGTAGCGGTGCGATTCATCGTATTTGTTGTA
>PFWI01000001.1 GCA_002791075.1 bacterium (Candidatus Ratteibacteria) CG_4_9_14_3_um_filter_41_21
TATTGTTTTTTGAATTCGATTAATTCGCGTAATTCGTGGTTGCTATTTTAGTTTTTCTTGGTGCTCTTTGAGTCTTGGTGGCTTTGTGGTTAAGTTCTATTTAAACGCAGGAATTTATCAACTTAAGCATTTTTTCGGCAATGAGCCTGTAATTGAAGTTCTTCCTGACGTGTTCTGCCGCTGCTCTTCCTATTTTCTCCCGAATAGATTTGTCGCTTAATAACATTCTTGTATAATTCGTGAGTTGTTCTATATTGGCCCGGTAGGCGAAGGTTTTTGGCTCAGAAAACTTAATCAGATGTTTTTTATCAAACCCCATACGTTGATATACCCACTCCTGGGTTAATTTTATTTCACTTGCGACATCAACCAGAAATCCTGTTTCATTGTGGATGATGGTATCCTTTGGACCTCCGACGTTGATTGAAATGACCGGCTTACCGCATGCTTGTGCCTCCAGTTGAAGCATTCCGAAACTTTCCAGTCGCGAAGGTGCGGCATAGATATCGCATGCCCTGATAAGTTGCGCTATAAATTCAGGGGAGTATTTTCCTTCCAAATAAACTATTTTATTTTTATCAAGGTTCAGGTCATGGATAAGTTTTCTTTCTTCTTTGCCATGGTTGCGAGAAGAGTAACTTACCATAATCTTGAGGACGTACTTCCATTTAGGAAATTCTTGGTCTATTTTTGAAAGCGCCTGCAACATTTCCTGGGCACCCTTGCTGGTCGCATCTCCGCCCGCGGTTAAAATCATAATTTCATCCTTACGTATTCCCAGGAGCTCCCTTATTTTTAGAATTTTTAGGTCATCCTCAGGAAGGGGATAGAAAATATCCGGATCGTAGCCAATGTGCAATATTCTTATGTTATCTCCCTTGATTCCATCTCTGATGTAAGTGGATTTTACCCAGTTACTGGGGACCGTGATTAAGGGGAGGGAATTAAGAATATCCTGATAATTAGCAATCCATCCGTCGGCGTTCAACCAGGGAACCGGTTGAATTCCGTGCTTCAAGGGATCCAATATTAAATCCGGAGTGTCGCCCCAGAATCCAACACCGATTGTTATGTCGGGTTTGAAACTCTCATACTGCCAATCCTTTTCAAGGCTGTTCTTTCGTTCACAGGAAACTACGTTTGCGCCATTCTCTTTGAGTCCTTTAGATAAATAATATCCTTGAAGACTGATGCCGTCCGGTTCCGGAGGATACGGGTAAAGAAGTAATATTTTCACCTTAGTTTAGTGCAGATTAAATGCTTCCTTTCTGCTGCAGCTTAATCTTTCAAAACTTTTAGGTTTAAAGCCGTATTCCGCGATTAATTGTATCTTGGCTTTAAATTCCTCATTATTTAACAGGGTGTAGGAATCAGAATTTTTTTTGGGCAAAGGTATTTTCAATTCAAGTATTCCAGGAACACTTTTTCCCCCAGGCTCGTAGGAGTAATAAAACAGTTTCCGGCATTTCAGTCCACCTGAAACAACCATAAACCTTACCGCTTGGTGAATTTCCTGGTGGCGTAGATGCCCGTATTCGCCATTTTCTCCATGGGTGTAGATATAGTCATAATCAAAAATCTTTAGGTTTTCCTTTATTTTTGACACTATTTCTTCGGTAGAAACTGGTTTTAACTCGTTATCTTCGAGGTCGGCAATAATCGGCTGGGCTCCGTACCTGGAGCAGGTTTTAATAAATTTTGGAGCTCGGTCAGGGTCATCTTTTCTGGATAAAGAAAAGATAACCCAGTTCCATGATTTATTTCTTAAAATAGTCCCTCCCATCCAGATTGTCTCATCATCCGGATGAGCAACTATAACCAGCGCCTTAGACATGGCAATAGTCTATAATCCCCCAATTATTGAGTAATTTCTATTATAATCTAAAAACCGTACTTTGGCAATATCTTAATATAACGATTTGCTAAAGAAGCTTTTTCTGTGTTATTCTATTACATAATTAGAAGAAACTAAGAATGAAGATCAAGATTCTGGAAGAAAAATGTAATGGTTGCGGAGTTTGCGTTGAAAGCTGCCCTTTTGGGGCAATTGAAGTTGTTGATAAGAAAGCAAGAATTAAGGAGAATTGCAATTTCTGCGGGGTTTGTGTCGATATCTGTCCAAAAAATGCTATTCTCTTAGAAGAGGGGGAGGTGGCCAGAAAAGACCTGTCTGTCTATAAAGGAGTCTGGGTTTTTGCGGAAAACAGAAGAGGAAAACTGGCTAAAGTTTCCTTTGAACTTTTAGGGGAAGGAAGAAAATTAGCGACTTCTCTGGGAGAGAGCCTCTCGGCGGTGCTCTTTGGCTCTCAGACGGAGAGTAATTCCCGGGAATTGTTAAAGCGAGGAGCAGACTCTGTTTATGCGGTTGATGAGCCTGGTTTAGAAAATTTTCAGGATGACGTCTATGTTGGTTTGCTTACTGCTTTAGTGAATCAATATAAACCGGAGATTCTTTTGATTCCTGCTACCTGCCAGGGCCGCTCCTTTGCCCCGAGAGTTGCGGCAAGAGTTCATACCGGCTTAACTGCGGATTGCACGGGACTGGCGATTAACCCAAAAACAAAATTGCTTGAGCAAACCAGACCAACGTTTGGAGGCAACCTTTTGGCCACGATTATCTGCGAAAACTACCGCCCCCAGATGTCCACGGTCCGGCCAAA
>PFWI01000217.1 GCA_002791075.1 bacterium (Candidatus Ratteibacteria) CG_4_9_14_3_um_filter_41_21
TAGGGGGAGCAAATACTCCTATCCCTTTCTCCCCTTGTTTAGAGGATGCCTGTATCCCCCAGAAGGAGGATATTATTAAGACGGTAAAGGAAATGGTGAGGTGATAAAAATAAATGGCTTATTCCGGTGTTTTAGATGATGTGCGAACCTGTAGTGGTCGTGCTTGCTCGTCGGTCAACCACTACAATACAAGCAAAGCAAGCTTTGCCACTACAACTAAAAGAAATTTCTCTACAATAAAAGGGATTTCTTAAAGTAAGGGACAATCGGGGTATCCTGATTGACATGGCAGATGTCCCTGCTAAAGAGAAGCAAGTTTTCATTCTCCCTGTAATTGATCGAAGTGGCAGTAGAGACCTTTTTTATTCATAAGTTCCTGGTGTGTGCCCTGCTCTACAATCCTTCCATCCTTGAGGACAACAATTAAATCTGCATTCCTGATGGTGGAGAGCCGGTGGGCAATGACTAAGGAGGTTGACAAGGAAGGATAGACATACTATACTCAGGGAGGCAGGTTAATTAATCGCGTTGAACTTAAAGGAAATTATGCGGAAATTAAAATTGTACTTGGAAAGTTCTGTTTGGAATTTCTTTTTTGCCGATGATGCTCCAGAGAAGAAAGATATAACTAAAATTCTCTTCAATTCTGTAGGTAAGAATGTCTATGAAATATTTATTTCCGAGGTGGTCCTCAGAGAAATAGGCAATGCCTCCGAACCAAAGAGATCTTCCTTATTTGAATTAGTGAACAAATTCGCTCCAACAGAACTGGAAATTACGGAAGAAGCAGAAGAGTTGGCCCAAATTTACTTAAATCGGAAAATTGTGCCAGAAGAAAAAAGAGATGATGCTCTTCATGTTGCTGTAGCTACAATCTTCGAAGTAGATGCATTGATTACCTGGAATTATAGGCATTTAGCTAATCTGCGGAAATCTGAACTTTTTCATAGTGTTAACTTAGAAAAAGGCTACACTAAACAACTCAACATCGTGACCCCAATGGAGGTGATTAGAGATGAGGATTGACAAGTCTCTTCAGGAAGTATGGGATTGGAAGGATAAAATTTATCAGGAGAGCAAAGATCTTTCTTTGAAGGAAGCTGTGGATAAAATCCGCAGGGAAACCTACGAGATCTCTGAGAAGTACAATTTACATCTTAAGAAGTTTCAACTGGCACAGCGATGAGATGCAAATACTCCATGCGACTCGTATAATGACTCATTGTATAGAATAATTTGTGATTATCCAGTTTCTTCCCCCTGTAATTGATAGAAGTGGTAGTAGAGACCTTTTTTATTAATCAGTTCCTGGTGTGTGCCCTGCTCTTCAATCCTTCCATCCTTGAGAACAATAATTAAATCTACATTCCTGATGGTGGAGAGACGGTGGGCAATGACTAAGGAAGTTCTTTCTTTCATTATCCGGGAAAGCGCTTCCTGAACCAGTTTTTCGGATTCCGAATCCAGATTACTGGTTGCTTCATCAAGAACTAAAATAGGCGGGTTTTTAAGAATTGCCCGGGCAATAGCAATCCTTTGTTTCTCTCCACCGGAGAGTCTTGCTCCTCTCTCACCAATAATTGTCTCGTAACCCTTCTCCAAAGTTTCAATAAAGGTGTGGATATTGGCAATTTTAGCGGCTTTTTTGATTTCTTCCTCTATTGCTTCCGGTTTCCCATAAGCGATATTGTTTCTGATGGTATCGTTAAAGAGAATTGGTTCCTGAGTAACCAGACCTATTTTCTCCCGCAGGGACTTTAACTTGAAGTTTTTGATATCTTCTCCATTGATTAAAATTGCCCCGTCAGTTGGGTCATAGAAACGCAGGAGTAAGTTAATTAGGGTTGTTTTGCCCACCCCGGAACTCCCCACAATACCGATAGCCTCCCCTGCTTTGAGTTTAAGATTGATATCTTTGAGAATCTCTTTCTTCTGATAACCGAAGGAAAGGCGAGAAAATTCTATCTCTTTCAGTCCGGGCAGTTCTTTTGCCATTGCTTTTTCAACTACTTCATTTTTCTCCTCTAAAATTTCAAAGATTCTGGGAAGAGCAGAAGCTCCCGCCTGAATTTGGGCATTAGCCGTAGCAATCCCTTTTATGGGACTGATAATTGAGAAAAGAGCAACCAGAAAAAGAAGAAAAACGCCGGTGGAAAGCCGACCGGATAAAACCTCCTTCCCCCCAAAATAGATAAGAAAAGCTCCGCCCCCTGCGCCAAGAAATTCGGTTATAGGAGAAAGAAGAGAAATTCTTTTTATCTGCTTGAGCATTAATCTGAAAAATTTTTCATTTTCCTGACTAAAAATTGCTTTTTCCCGCTCCTCAGCGGTAAAAGCTTTAACAATCTGAATGCTGCCAATCTTTTCCTGCAAGATCGTGGTTAAATCTGCCATTTTCTTTTGCAGTAAAAGAGCAATTTTCCGCAGATGTCTTCCAATCCTTAAAATTGGAAAACTTAACATTGGCAACACAAAAAGGGAAAAAAACGCTAATTTCCAGGAGATGAAGAAAAGGATAAAAAGATAAAGGAGAACCGTAAGAAATTTGAAAATAAGATTTGATATTGCTTCCGAGATTGCGGTCTCTAAGAGTCCTACATCATAAGTGATTCTGGCCATTAATTCTCCGAGACGCCCTTGATAAAAGAAATCAAGGGAGAGAATCTGGAGATGTCCGTAAAGCCTATTTCTTAGGTCAGTAATAGCGCGTTGACCAAAATGCCGCATAAAATAGACCTGGTAAAAAGTGCTGAAGCCCTTTAAAAGAAGGAGAAGGATAATAATTAACAAAAGCCACTTCAAAATGACTAAAGGAGGGAAAGAATTAAGGAGAGCGGTGAATCTTTCCCCTTTGGCCATAAGGAAAGGGGGTAAATTCTTCTGCAAAACAATCTCTTTTTTAGAGAAGACGCGATCAATCAACGGAACAACCGCAGTTAAAGAGACACTATTGAAAAGGGCGGAAAGCAGCATAAAAAAAAGACCCCAAAAAAAGTAGGAAAAACGCAATCTAATCCAACTTCGCAATTTTAAATATTCTTTCATTTTTTCAACTACGATATTCTCACGAATAAGTGTAAACAAGGAAAAAAGAAGAACTTAACCACAAAGCCACCAAGACTCAAAGAGCACCAAGAAAAACTAAAATAGCAACCACGAATTACGCGAATTAATCGAATTCAAAAAACA
>PFWI01000134.1 GCA_002791075.1 bacterium (Candidatus Ratteibacteria) CG_4_9_14_3_um_filter_41_21
GAGTAGAAACAGCACCGGGATATCTTTATCCACTCCCCACTCCCTAATATCCACTCCCTACTTTGTGTTCTCTGTGTCTCCGTGGTAAAGTATTTATTCGTGTTAATTCGTGGCTAAAGATTAAGTTATTATGAGATTAATCAAGAAAGAAACGAAAATAGACTTTTTGGGGAAAAGAAGATTTTTCTTCTCTCTCTCTCTTTTTCTCATTGTTTTAGGTCTGGTTACCTTTGGTCTTCGGGGCAGGAGTAACTTTGCCATTGATTTTACCGGGGGCAGACTTCTGCAAGTAAGGTTTGAAAGACCTATTTCTTTAAGTCAAATTAGAGATTCCTTGAAGAATATCGGTTTAAGCCAGATACCGATTCAGGAAGTTGGGAAAGGACATAACGAAATTGTTTTAAAAACTACCTCGGATACTTCAGGTATTTTAAACCAGTTTAAGAAGGAACTGGGGGGGGACCATTTTGAAATTATTGCTGATGAAATGATTAGCCCAGCCATGAGTAAAAGTTTAAAGAGAAAAGGGTTATTGGCTTTTCTTTATGGAATGGTTGGTATCCTTGTCTACGTTGCTTTTCGTTTTGAATTCCGGTTTGCCGTCTGCGGGGTAATTGCTATTTTTCATGATATCTTGGTGGTGATGGGGTTTTTATCTTTTTTCGGCAAACCGATTGATACGATGATTCTTGCTGCTCTTTTAATGATTGCGGGTTATTCCATTAACGATACCATTGTAATTTTTGACCGTATTCGGGAAAATCTGAGAAAAACCAGGAAAACCGACAATTACCTACAATTATTTAATGAAAGCATTAATCAGGTTTTAGGGCGCACCCTGATTACTGGATTTACTACAATTTTGGTCCTTCTTTCTCTTTTCTTTTTTGGAGGAAATGTAATTCATGATTTTGCGTTTGCTCTCTTAATCGGAGTAACGGTAGGAACCTATTCCTCTATCTTTATCGCCAGTGCTTTAGTTATTGAATGGGAAAAGAAAAGTCCTCATCGCTTCCACGTTTAAGACTCAGAGGAAGGAAAGTTTTTTTCTCAGAGATATGGGAAATAGAGAAGTTATTGAGCAGATTAGGGAGAAACTAAGAGAGAAGAAATATCGGTTATCTCTTCACTCTCAAAAAAGAATGGATAAAAGGAGAATCCTTTTCAGTGAAGTAGAGTACGTTATCTCAACAGGGAAAATAATAGAAAGTTATCCTGATGATAAACCATTTCCAAGTTATCTTATCCTTGGCGATACCTATCAGAAAAAGCCTTTATATGTGTTATGTGCCTTAGGAGAGGATATGGTTCATATTATTACAGTTCACTGGATGGATCCAAAGAAATGGTTGGATCCTGAAACAAGGAGGGAGAGGAGATATGAGTAAAAAGAAGCGATGTGCTATTTGCGGAGGAGTTAAGAAAAAGAGTATTCAGACTGTGGACCGGCACTGGGGAGATAAGTTGCTAATTTTTGAGGATGTTCCCGTGGAAGTCTGTACTGAATGCGGGGAGGTGTGGCTATGTCCTGAAACGGTGGAGACTATGGAGAAGGTAGTAAAGAGTGGAAGAGCGCCAGAAAAGACAATTCCTATCCCAGTTTGGTCAATGAAAAAGCATCTTCAACCTGTATAAATCTTATTATGGGAGAAAACAGATGCCAGTGATTTTGTTGGGTTAATATGTTGGCGTGCCAATTAAAAGATAAATGGAAATGGTTGACACTTTTGCTGATAGAAAGTGATGAGGTAAAGAAAAGAGAAAAAGAAAATGAATAAAAGAAAGGATGAATAAAAAAAGGCTACTGAGGAAAATTCTTCTCATCTTATCTATACAGTGATGTGAGGACTATTTCTGTGAACGTGCCGCTGAAGAAAATAGTTTGAACATATAATGAGGATTGTTGGGGGAATCTACCGGGGAAAGAGATTAAAGATAGGCAGGGACCTGGAGGTTCAGCCCACTAAGAATAGAGTGAGAGAGGCGCTCTTTGATATTTTGAAAGATATAAAAGAGGGAACTTTTTTAGACCTTTATGCGGGTTTGGGAACAATAGGATTGGAAGCTTTGAGCAGAGGAGCAAAAGAGGTCGTTTTCGTGGAGAAGCGGGAGGAATGCGTAAAAATAATTGAAAAAAATTTGAATGAATTGGGAATAAAAAGAAAGGCTAAAATTTATTGTCTCCCGGCAGAAGAAGCATTGACAATCTTGTCTAAAAATGGTAAGAAATTTAAGTTTATTTTTCTTGACCCGCCCTATGCAATAATTTTAGAAAAATTAAAAGAAATTTTGGAAATGATTGGCCGGCATCAATTCCTTATCCACGGGGGTACGCTTATTCTGGAACATCAAAGAGCAAAAAATATTCCCAGGATTATCGCGCCTTTCTATCTCTATAAACAGAAAGAATACGGAAAATCAGTTTTATCTTTCTATAAGAAAAGTGCAGATTAATGTTAATATTCACCGCAGAGAACACAGAGAAAAAACTACCACGAAAGCACGAAACTTTGAAGACACGAAAGAAATAGCAACCACGAATTACTCGAATTATACGAATTATTAAAGATTAATAATAAGAACAGGTCATTGCGAGTCCGCCACTGTATCATAGGCGGACGTGGCAATCT
>PFWI01000081.1 GCA_002791075.1 bacterium (Candidatus Ratteibacteria) CG_4_9_14_3_um_filter_41_21
TGAACTCTGTGTCTCCGTGACTCTGTGGTGAATATTTATTTTTTCTTTCGTGTCTTCTTTATTTCGTGATTTCGTGGTAAATGTTTTAAAAGGAATCTCTATGCAGTAAATATACTTGTCTAATCTTGAGTTAGTTGCAGAAACACTTCCTCCAATTTCCCGGAACGGTGAGCCTTCTTTCTCAAATCCTCCAATCCACCTAAAGCAATCAACCTGCCCTGATGAATTACGCCAATCCGGCTGGCAATCTCCTCAGCCACCGAAAGAGTGTGGGTGGAAAGAAAAATGGTTTTGCCTTTTGTTGCTTCTTTCTTTAAAAGGTTCTTAACCAATCGGCTGCTGGCGGGGTCCAGGCCAACCAAAGGCTCATCAATGATGATAACTTCCGGCTGATGCAGCAGAACGGCGGAAAAGACTAATCTCTGCCTCATCCCATGGGAATAGTTGGCAATTAACCTTTCTTTATAATCGGAAAGACCAAATAATCCCAAGAGTTCTCCAATCTTTTCATCGGCCTGCTTTATTCCGTAGAGTCCGGCAATAAAGGAAAGAAATTCCTCCCCGGTTAATTTCTCATAAAGAAAAGGGCGGTCAGGAATATAACCAATTAGAGACTTTACCTTGAGGTGGTCAGTCTGGATATTATAACCGCCAATAAAAATTTCTCCCGAGGTTGGTTTTAAAAGCCCGGTAAGCAGTTTGATGGTGGTGGTTTTCCCCGCCCCGTTGGGTCCGATAAAGCAGAAGAGTTCTCCCCGGGGAATCTCTAAATTAAGCTCGCTAACCGCAATGGTCTCCCCAAACCTTTTGGTTAAATGGACTATTTTAATCATACTGTATCGAGAATTTTTTGAGAAGTTCGGGAATTTTCTGTTTTTCCAACTTTCCGAGGGCAAGTTCCCGGCTGGTTTTTTTAAACTTCAAACCAAAAGGGGTTTCTGCTTCCAGCACTTCCCCTTCTTTAGTAACCAGACTCTCCGTGATAATCCCCTGATAGGTCATTCTTAACCGAAAAAGTTCCCTGCCTTCCCTTTGAGGAAAGGCAAGCACTTCAATTTTTGCCTCGCCTAAATTCAAACTCAAGGGGTCAAATACAGGGATGCTAAAGGAAGTGCCGGGAACCAGTTTTCTCCCAGCAAGCAAGGAAGGCATTAAAGTATTGGCAAAAGCTTTCTTTCCTATCTTTATCTTCTTCTTTATTTTTCCCCCCGGACTCTTTACCTCCAATTCCAAAAAAGACCCTTTTCTCTCCCCTTCTATTTCCACCTGATAAAGATAGGTGTTTAGAGAATAGGAAAGGTTTTCCAGCTGATATTTTCTATTGAGGAAGGACGAGCCCTCCAGGATTACCGGAATCTCCTCCCCCAGCAGAAAAAGGGAAAGTTTCATCCGGCTATAGAGTTCATAGGGAGTGTTTTTTCTTGGTGAAGGTCTGGTTACCTGATACACGTAGCCAACTTTTTTTTCCTGATAAAGAATCGCAAACCACTCCTCCCGGAAAGGCAAAGATTGGGAAGACGAGGTCATGGTAAGGTATTTTTGGGAGAGATACCCCTCCTTTCCCAGCAAAAGCGAAATCATCACCAACCAGAAAAGGAGAAAGAAAAATGAAATCAGGTTAGCGCGAAATTTTTTAGTCACAACAGTATTTTAGCATAGACCGGGAAGAAAAGAAAAATAAAGAAATTGACATACATCCTTCTCTTATGTTTTAATGATTTGTGTGTGTACCTATGTTGCCGAGGTAGCTCAGGGGTAGAGCGCGGCCCTGAAAAGGCCGGCGTCGGCAGTTCGATTCTGCCCCTCGGCACTTATGTTCATTGATACCCACAGCCATTTAAACTTCTCTCCTTTTGAAGCCGATATCAAAGAGGTAATCAGCCGGGCTAAAGAAACAGGGATTATTGCTATCATTAATGTTGGCGCAGATTTGTCAACCAGCAAAAGGGCAATTGAGCTTGCCCAAAAAGAGGATTTATGCTACGCCACTGTTGGCATTCATCCTACCAGTACCAATAATCTGCAGGACAAAGATTATCAAAAATTAGAAGACTTAGCCCAAAAGAAAAAGGTGGTAGCCATCGGAGAGGTTGGCCTGGATTGGTTTCATAATCAGGTCTCCCGGAAAATACAAAAAGAATCTTTTGAAAGGCAAATCCTCTTAGCCGAAAGACTGGGGCTTCCTCTCATCATTCACAATCGTGACGCTAACTCCGAGACCCTGGCAATTCTGAAAGAAAAAAAGATAAGAAAAGGGGTAATGCACTGTTTTTCCGGGGATATAAATTTTGCTATAAGTGTTCTCTCCCTGGGTCTTTACATCTCCTTTACCGGAAACCTCACTTACAAGAAGAACGAATCTTTAAGAACAGTGGCAAAAGAAATTCCCCTGGGGAAAATCCTTTTAGAGACGGATTGCCCCTATCTTCCTCCCCAACCCAAGAGAGGAAAAAGAAATGAACCGGGTTTTTTACTTTATACTGCCGAAGAGCTGGCTAAAATCAAAGGAGTCTCCTTGCAGGAATTGGGAGAGACTACCACCAAAAACGCCCAGGATTTGTTTAAATTACAAAGATTACCACGAAGACAGAAAACTTGAAAGCACGAAATA
>PFWI01000109.1 GCA_002791075.1 bacterium (Candidatus Ratteibacteria) CG_4_9_14_3_um_filter_41_21
TAAAAAGAGGAATGGCAATCCATAATATCGTTAGAGGATATTGCGTTATAATTTCTCCTTTGGAAGAGAACAAAAACACCAATGTGGCAAGGAGTGCAGCTATGCTAATCGGTGTGAGCCGATGCAAAAACTTTGCATTAAACCATTCTAACCCTCTGGATTTGATAATCCATTTCCGTGAAAAGTATCCTGCAACCAATGGCAAAGCTACATAAATCATTACTGAAAGCAATATTGTCTGCCAAGGAATGGGCATTGCATTCACACCCAGTAAGAGACCTCCCAGAGGTGCATAGAATACAAGCATTGTTAGAGAGTTTATGGCAACCATTACTAAGGTAAGCCCATCATTGCCTTTAGCCAGATAACTCCACATTAACACCATCGCCGTACAAGGTGCAATCCCCAATAGAATTGCACCCGAGATGTAACTTCTCCATAACTCAACCTCTTGCCCGGTTTTGACAATTTCTGTACCCGGCAAAAATCCTTTGAACAGGTATCCCAAAAAGAACGAAGCAATCAAATACATCGTAAACGGTTTAATCGCCCAGTTAATGAACAAGGTTAAGACCACAGGTTTAGGTGTTTTTGCCGCTTTTACCACTTCTACAAAATCTATCTTCACCATAATTGGATACATCATAAAAAATAGACAGATAGCGATGGGAATGGATACTTGATATATTGAAAGAGAATCTAATTTGACTGCAACTTCAGGTGCTATCTTCCCCAAAACAATGCCTGCACCAATGCAAAGCAAAACCCAGAGCGTCAAGTATTTCTCAAAAATGGATAACCTTTTTTCTTCATTTGCCATAACTATCCCCTTTTATGCATTCCAGATTAAATATATCCCTCCTAAAATGACGAGAATACCGCATATTTTTTTAAGTAGTACCAAACCTTTAGATGAGTCACTCCAGTTCAAGTAATGTTGCACTATCTCAGTAAAGGTTCCAGCAAAGACGATTACGGAGCAATGACCGAGTCCATAAATGAAGAGAAGTATTACTCCGTAGAGAAATTGCGTCGCTGCTATTTTAAATGCAATACCGAGCATTGGCGCCATATAAGCAAAGGTACAGGGGCCGAGAGCAATACCAAAAACCAATCCAAGTATAAAACCAGCCAATAGGCCTTTTTTCCTGAATGCGGGTTGACCTGATTTTCCGAAAAAAGGAAGAGGAATAACTCCTAAAAGGTAAAGACCTACGGCAAAGAAGATTATTGCTACAATATAATTCCCGTAAGGACCTATATCACCCAGCATTCGTCCTAAAAGTCCGGTGATTAACCCTATTGCGGCGATAGTTATCAAGATGCCGAAAGAAAAAAGCGCCGCAATAAGAAATGCTCTCTTTGTAGACATTCTATCCTGTTGACCAATAAAACCTACAATCAAAGGGATGCTTGCCAGGTGGCAGGGACTCAATAGGATACTTAATACACCCCAGATAAAAGAAGCAATCAAAGCAATAATTGGACCTGATTGAAGAGAATTAGATAACCACTCAAATACGGCTCTTATCACTATTCTACCCCTTGCATTTTCAGAACCTTAACCAGTTCATCCTTAGGAAAAAAACCTTCATGACGCCAGTATTCTTTGCCATCTTTGTCAAAAAATACCTGTGTCGGGATCACCCTTATACTGTATTCCCGAGCGTAAGGTCTTCCTTCAGAAGTCCATACATCATAAAAAACGACTTTTACCTGACCTTTATATTCCTCTTCAATCTCTTTCATAATCGGCTGCATCATCTTGCAGGGAATACATTTAATTGAACCAAGCTCGATAAAAGTAACTTTTGTAGTTTTAGTTTCCTGCTTGGTAAGATTTTGTGTGGAAACCTCTGTTATAGAAAAAAGCAGAATAACCATTCCCATAAAACAGATATTTTTTACCAGTCTATAATACATTTTTCTCCTTTTCGGTTAAGAAATTCCTACTTCTTCAACCAGTTTTTGATTTCTTCTATGCCTGGAATTTTACCGGTACTTTTAACTTCTCCATCAATAACCAGAGCAGGTGTGAATATAACCCCGCGATTCATAATCTCTTTGATGCTGTTTACCTTGATTATTTCTGCCTCAACCCCTGATTCCTTTACTGCCTGTTCAGTGAGTTCAGCCACCTTCTTACACTTGGGGCAACCCGGTCCCAAAATTTCAATCTTCATCCTGACCCCTCCCGCTTTTTTTTATTTTCTTCAATCTTCCTTTTTATCCATTTATCGTCTACGCGGTTATTCGTCCAAAAATTATTCCGCTCAAAGTCGCCATAACAACAACTAAGCTTACATACACAGCTGTTTTCTTTGTTCCGATGACACTTCTTATAACAAGCATACTGGGTAGACTCAATGCCGGCCCTGCTAAAAGAAGGGCTAAAGCCGGCCCTTTTCCTATGCCGGAGCCAATCAGGCCTTGCAATACTGGAACTTCAGTTAATGTAGCAAAATACATAAAAGCGCCAGCGACAGAGGCAAAAAAATTGGCAAATAACGAATTACCTCCCACCAGATTTCTCACAAATTGCGATGGGATGAGTCCTTCCTGGCCGGGTCTGCCCAGGAGTAATCCAGCTACAAGCACTCCTGCAAAGAGAAGCGGCATAATCTGTTTTGCAAAAGTCCAGGAAGCTGCAGTCCACTCTCTGATTTCTTTCTTCTTAAACCATCTAACAATCATCAAGGTTAGAGCAGCGAGGAAGATAACAGTTATATGCCACTTGTAGCGAAAAACCAGAGGCCAGATTCCGGTATCGTGCTCTTGAGGTTTACCCCAGTTGGCAAATACCAGAACTCCCACCATAGAAGCGAAATATAAAGCATTCTTCCAGAGGGGCCTCGGTATTTCCTCCACGCCAGACTCAAACGAGCCGTTTGCATGACGATTCCTTTCTTCTTTTAAGAAGATAAGATGCATTAGAATTCCGACAATAAGACTAAAAAGGATAGCACCTATAGCCCTGGCCAAACCTAATTCCCAGCCCAGTATTCGGGCCGTCATGATAATGGCCAGAACATTTATTGCGGGTCCGGAATATAAGAAAGCTGTAGCCGGGCCAAGACCAGCCCCTCTTTTGTAGATTCCAGAAAATAACGGAAGGACTGTGCAGGAGCATACCGCCAGAATGGCCCCAGAGACTGAAGCAACCCCGTAGGCAAGAACCTTATTTGCCTTGGCTCCGAAGTATTTAATAACTGAGGCCTGGCTGACAAACACAGATATGGCACCGGCAATGAAGAATGCCGGCACAAGACATAAAAGGACATGTTCTCTGGCATACCATTTCACCAGTGCCAGTGACTCAAATAGCGCATTGTTAAACCTTATATTTTCAACGGGCAGCCAGTAACATATCAGAAATACCGCCAGAATAATTAAGAAGTTCTTGGATTCTTTCATGCCAGTTACAGCACACTAGATAATAATATATTTATATATCCGCAAGGCCACATATAATGCCGAATTATTTGCATTTACTCCTCAAACTCAACTTAACTGCCTTTCTGAGTCTCTTTCTGTCCTCCCTGATGATACCCTCATCGTTTAACCAATTTTTCAATAATTCATTTAGAGCTTCGTGGTACTCATTTATCTTCTTTTTATTAATTGAATAATGAATCCACAGCCCATCGCGTCTATCAATCACAAAACCAGCATCCTTGAGGATACCCAAATTTCTGGATGCTCTGCTCTGAGAGATATCGAGGACCTGCATAATTTCACAAACGCAAAGTTCATCCCGTTCCTGAAGAATTTTCAGTATTCGGACTTTTGTTTCATCGGATAATGTTTTGAACACTTTTATCAATTGTCGCATTTATTATCTCCTTATATTCGCATAACCAAATATATTATACCAAAATAAAAATTTATTAGCAACTTTTTTAGCGAAACTACCTAACCAAATCGTGAGGCTACCCAATCACCGAGATAATGAGTTATCACTATAACTACCAATGCAATAATTAAGTGCTCTATAATTACCTTCCAAGGTCTTGCTTTTTGTTCCTTAGCGATTCTAAAACTGAGAATACATAACATTGATAACCCCCAAATTATGCTTACCACAATTGCTGTCGAAAGTTCAAGCAGCGAGACGGGAATAATAAATGTTAATGTAAAAACAAACTTAGAGATAAAAGTAGAGATTGTCGATTGCCATATCTCTTTTGTAATATGCTTATTTTCAGATTCTTCAGAAATATGAATGCCCAATGCATCTGAAAATGCATCCGCTATTGCTATTATTAGGATACCACCAAGCACAACGCGTTTTGAATGGGTGCCAGAATGTAACCCTACCATTAATCCCAGCGTCGTGATTATCCCAGAGGTTAAACCAAAACTAAATCCCGTTTTTAGTGAATGTTTCATCATGTTCCCCGTTATCTTAATACAGATAAACTTATAACATATACGACCGTTTTAATCAAGTATTTTACCCATTGATAAAATATGATATAATAAAATAGCTGAGTTTTTTAGAGATAAAAAGTGAAACAAGAATGGAAGAAGCGGTTGTTTTTGAGGTTAAGGATAAAAAAGCAAAAATAAAGATTAAGAGAAGTAAATCTTGCCGAGGGTGTGGACTCTGTTCCTTGAATCCAGAGGGAATGATGGTTACCGAGGTAGAAGACCCGATAGGAGTGAAGGTTGGGGATAAAGTAAGAGTAGAGATTCCTGACAAAGATTTCCTGAAAGCAGCCTCTATTCTCTATCTTCTACCCGTATCCGGATTAATTATTGGTGCTCTCATTGGCTCTAAGTTTAATCCTCGCCTGGGTATCTTCGGCGGATTTATTGGACTTGCTCTTTCCTTTGTTTTGGTTCATTATTACGATAAGAGAATAGCTTCTCGAAGAAGCCTTTATTCACGAATTACCAAAGTTCTCAAAGGGGGGTGATAGAGGTGAAAAAGGAATGTCCCAATAAAGAGGAAAATAAGAAGGATTGCACCTGCACCTATGAGCCTTGTGAAAGAAAAGGAATCTGTTGTGAATGTATTGCCTACCATCGCAGCCAAGGGGAGTTACCTGTCTGTGTAAAAAGTAATTAGGGGTGTCAACTGAGATAAAATAGTTATGGAGAAGAAGATTAAAATAAAGGCAGGAAAGGTTGAGGTTTTAGCCCAACTCAATGACTCTAAGATAGCTGGGCTTATCTGGGAGGCTCTTCCCATTTCTGCATCCACCAACACCTGGGGGGATGAGATATATTTTTCCATTCCCGTTACAGCAAAATTAGAAAATCCAATAGAGGCAGTTGAAAAGGGTGATCTGGGATACTGGCCAGAGGGAAAATCTTTTTGTATCTTCTTTGGTCCAACACCAATTAGTTCTAAAGATGAGATTAAGCCTGCCAGTAGCGTGGAGATAGTCGGAAAACTCTCTGGTAATCCGGAAAAGTTCAAGAAAGTAGAATCAGGAGAGACTATTATCTTAGAAAAGCTACTGTAAAAAGGAAGTTGCTACTCCCCTTCAATGCTTTCGATGTAAGTATCCTTGCCAGCAATAATCTCTAAGTTGCCACTCTGGCAGAAAGGACAAAGAGGGTTAAAACGAGCCTCAACCACTTCTCTTTTGCAATCTCTGCACTTTAACTTTATGGTCTCTGGGATAAAGTCTACCTCTGCCTCTTTGACAATTCTATTTTGGGGAAGAATGTGGTCAAGGAAACTGTGGCGCAAAAAATCAATCTTGATTCCCGAAGCCTCCCCGACCCTAATTGTAATTTTGGAGACCTTTTTAAGCCCGTTCTTTCTGGCCTCCTTCTTAATCACCTCAAACAAATCTTGTGCCTCTCCCAATTCATGCATTGGATATTAATAGATTTCATCATGAGACCCAATATTGGTCAAAAATATTTTATTACTTTCTATCAGGAAGAGAATGCGATATTCATAGGTCAGCCATAAAGCCCACTCATTCCTAAGTTTCCCTGATAATTTATGAACCCTCAATTGAGAACTAAAAGGATTTGTAATCAAGAAATTTAATTTTTTCTTAACCTCTTCTTTTAATTCGGGATGTCTTTTCAGGAATGTTTTTAATTTTCTCTCAAAGGTGGGAGTGGTATAGAGTTGGAACATTATATTTTGATGTATTCTAATACTTCTTTGCCAGTTCTAAATGGCCCCTTAACCTTTCCTTCTTTTATTTCTTTTTCTGCTTGCAGAGCCTCATAAATAAAAATTTTCTTCTTTAAATTTTCAACATCCCTTTCTAATTCTTCTATACCGATTTTTTCTTTTACACTTTTTGCCATTTAAACCCTCCAATTTAATTCTCCTTGTCTCTTATTATAGCA
>PFWI01000122.1 GCA_002791075.1 bacterium (Candidatus Ratteibacteria) CG_4_9_14_3_um_filter_41_21
TTCCTGACCCGATTGGCAAACCACTCACTTTCTATGAGCAAACCTTAAAGACAATTAAGGAAAAAATAAAGGAAATAGTACTTCCAAAAATAGTATGAAAACTTTTAACCACAGAGTCACAAAGCCACAAAGGAATAATCTTGAAAAAGAAGACAAGATTTCAAAAGAAATAATAAGATGCGCTATTGAGGTTCATAAGCAATTAGGTCCGGGATTATTAGAATCTATTTATGAGGAATGTCTCTGTAAAGAATTTAAATTTAATGAGATTAAATACACAAGACAGAAGGAGATACCAATAATTTACAAGAATATAGAGTTGCCAGAGAAATATAGAATTGATTTAGTTGTAGAAGATTTTATAATAACAGAGATAAAATGTGTAGAGAATATTTTGCCTGTTCATCAAGCACAATTATTAACTTATTTAAAATTAACTGGATTGAGATTAGGACTGATTTTGAACTTTAATAGCGATTTAATGAAAAATGGTATAAAAAGAGTAGTTTTATGAAATCTTTGAGAACTTTGTGTCTCTGTGTCTTTGTGGTATTTTGAGAATAGTTTTAAGGAGAATAAAATTATGAAAATAGGGATTGGTAGTGACCATGCCGGTTACAGGTTAAAAGAGGAGTTAAAGAAGCAGTTACGAAAAGAAGGTTATGAGATTGTTGATTTTGGCACCCGAAACAATAAGAGCGCTGATTATCCAGGATACGGGCTAAAAGTTGCTGAGAGCGTAAGCAAAAAAGAGGTGGAGAGGGGCGTTCTTATCTGCGGGACCGGTCTGGGGATGGCCATCGTTGCCAACAAAGTAAAAGGGGTAAGAGCGGCCTGTTGCAATGACCTCTTTTCGGCAAGGTTAAGCCGGCTCCACAATGACGCTAACGTTCTCACGCTCGGCGGCAGAATCTTAGCCCTGGAATTTGCCTGGGAGATTGTTACCCTCTGGCTGGAGACTCCCTTTTCCCGGGGAAAGCATTCCCGCAGAATCAACCAGATAAAAAGCATAGAGAAAGAAAGATTTATTTAAGTTGCGATAGGCATAATCTATTAAGCGGGCAGAGTTTGCAAAGAGGTTTTTTCTTGCAGAAATCCTTCCCTAATTTTACCAATAAAGCATGAAACTCCTGATAAACCTTAATCTCTCTGGGTAAATTATCTTCAAAAAACATTCTTATTCTATCATAATCACTTGCTTGCAACAAACCAAGCCGCGAAAGAACTCTTCTGGTATAGGCATCAATGACAAAGATTCTCTTTCCTCCGGCATAGAGAAAGATAGAGTCGGCGGTCTCTTTTCCAACCCCGCGCAGAGCAAGTAGTTCTTCTCTTGAATTTTTTGTCCCCTTTTTAAAAAAATTTTTTAAGTTTCCCTGATAATGGTTTAGAAGATAGGCAGAAACCTCTTTAAGATGTTTGCTCTTCTGGCGATAATAACCGGCCGGTTGTACCAACTCTTCAATCTTTTTTAGAGGGGTATTGGCTAAACCTTCAATAGTCAAAAGATGGTTTTTCCGTAGATTTTTTATTGCTCTTTCCACATTTTTCCAGGTGGTCTGCTGGGTTAAAATTGCTCCCACAATAATTTCAAATTTTGTTCTTGCCGGCCACCAGTGCTGCGGACCAAAAGCGCGGTAAAGAGATTTATAGATAGTAATTAGAGGATATTTCATAATTAGATTTCCTGTTGCAAAATATTATTTAAACCTAAAAAGTGAGCAAAATCAAGGACTTTGTTGTATTCCTCTCTGCTAATTCTGCGGTTTAATTCCGGGATTTGGGGAGCGCGGTTAGCCGGGAAGTATTGCGTCATAAGAGCAATATAGGTATTCTTAGAAATTTCTTTGGCAATAAATTTCAGGACATTTTCGCTTTTTACCAAACTATTAGGCAGAATAAGATGGCGGATAAGAAGACCTTTTTTTGCAATTCCTTTCTTTTCTTTTAGCCGGTTTACAGAACAATCGCGGGGACAGAGATGGCAACTTTCAAGGATATGATAACTTTCTTCTACCCTCTTACTTAATATTCCATTTTGATAAAGAGGTAGGTAGCGAGGATACATTTTTAGCCACAGATTAACACAATGTAGTTGCCGAGTTTACTCGGCGGCAAAGCAAGCTTTGCCACTACAATAATCTATGGTTTCATAATTTAAATTTTCAGTAGGCTTTTTGAAATATAGAAATCGAGACCTTCGTAATTCCTCTCCTTGATGAAGGTTTGGATTTTCTTTTCGTCAAGGTTTCGCACTATATCCAGAAGAGCAAGAAAAACCCTTCTGCTATTTTTTAGATGCTCCAGTGAAACCTCTTTCTTCTGAGTTCTCATTGCTTTAATATCAAGACCAATAAAGTCCCGGTTTTTGCCGTAGCCACCTTTTTCCAAAACCCAGACCTGATTAAATGCTCTTCTCAGGTTTACCGAACCAAAGGATTTATCCTCATCAAATTTTAAACCATTCTGGTCATTGAGATGAACCGTCCACAGTTTATGATGGGCAAGAGCATAGCCCATCTCCTCTGAGGGGTCTAACCCGGCTAAAATGCAATGTGCACTCTCAATATTAACCCCAACCCGCGAAGGGGCTATGGTCAGAAATCCCAGAGCAATGGCATGACCTACCGTGGGAATGAAGGCAGAATCCATCGGCTCATTGGGTTTTGGCTCAATCAGGATACAAATCTTTTTATCATACTCAAGCATAATATCAATTGCTTTAACAATACGTTCAACCGAGAGTTTTGGCTCTTTGCTTTCGCGGATATAGGTTCCTTCCCTTGCCAACCAGAGTACAATCTTCTTTGTTTTCAGAACCTTCGTAATATCAATTGCTTTCTTAGTTCTTTCAATTGCATATTTCCTGCAGGCAGAATCGTTTGATGTATATCCGCCGTCAATTGTTCTTGGGTCCTCCCAGAGTCGGGGGGCAACAAATTCGGCTTCTAATCCATCATCATCCAGGATTTTTTTTACCTCTTTTGCTCTTTTTATAATTTCTGAATGCTTCCTTTTGTTGATTTCCGGTACCACATCATCATCGTGAAACTGAACACCATCAAAACCTAACTTTCGATAAAACTTTATCTTTTCTCCAAAACTAAACTCTTTCCTTACCGCGGGACCAAATGCGTCTGCCCCGGAATGAATATTCCAGGGACCGAAGGAAAACCGAT
>PFWI01000007.1 GCA_002791075.1 bacterium (Candidatus Ratteibacteria) CG_4_9_14_3_um_filter_41_21
ACCTTTCAGGTTCGCCAAAAAAGGAAATTCCTATGCATTTAAATTAATAAAACAAAGGGGAAAAATGCCAAAGAAATATAATGCTACAAATATTCAGGTTTTAGGCGGGATTGAAGCGGTAAGAAAGCGGCCGGCAATGTATATCGGAGATACTTCCACTGCCGGACTCCATCACCTGGTCTATGAGGTTGTCGACAATTCCATTGATGAAGCAATGGCGGGTTATTGCAAAAATATTTCGGTTATCGTCCACCCCGATAACACTGTTACCGTTGGCGATGATGGCCGTGGAATTCCGATAGACCTCCATAAAACAGAAAAAAAACCGGCGGTAGAGGTAGTAATGACTCTCCTTCACGCCGGGGGAAAATTTGACAGCAAAACTTACAAGGTCGCCGGCGGACTGCATGGAGTGGGAATTTCAGTAGTTAACGCTCTCAGCGAATGGTTGGAGGTAAAGATTCGAAGAGACAGCAAGGTTTACCATCAGAGATACGAAAGAGGCAAAGTAGTCTCAAAATTAACCATCATTGGAAAAAGCAAACACACCGGAACTGAAGTAACTTTCAAGCCGGATCAACAAATCTTTGAAGTATTGGAATTTAAAGCAGATATCCTTTCTAATCGTCTCAGAGAGTTGGCTTTTTTAAATACTAATCTGGTCATTAAATTTGAAGACGAAAGAAACCAGCAACGAGAAACTTTCTATTATGAAGGGGGAATTAAGTCTTTCGTGCAACATTTAAATAAAAATAAGAATCTTCTTACCCCCGAGCCATTCTATTTCAGAAAAGAGGAAAACGATATTGAGGTAGAATGCGCCCTTCAATATAATGATACTTACAGCGAGAATATCTTCACTTTTGCCAATACTATTAATACGCATGAGGGGGGAACGCATCTTTCCGGATTTAAAACCGCACTTACCCGGGCGATGAATGATTACGCTAAAAATTACAATCTCCTGGATAAGAGCTCTCTCGCTGGAGATGATACCCGGGAAGGGTTGGTTGCCATCTTAAGCGTAAAACTGCCCCAACCGCAATTTGAAGGACAAACCAAAGCCAAACTCGGCAATACCATTGTGAAGTCGGTAGTAGAGACCACGATGTTTTCCCAATTCACTGCTTTCCTGGAAGAAAATCCCAGTATTGCCAATAGCATCGTTAATAAATCGGTGTTAGCCGCGAGAGCCAGGGATGCCGCAAAGCGTGCCCGAGACCTTACCCGGGCAAAGGGGGGGCTGGAGATGGGGAGTCTCCCCGGAAAATTAGCCGACTGCTCAGCCAAAGAACCAAAGGATCGGGAACTCTACCTCGTAGAAGGCGATTCTGCAGGAGGAAGCGCCAAGCAGGGCCGGGACAGGAAATTTCAGGCGATTCTGCCCCTGCGAGGTAAAATTATTAACGTAGAGAAAAGCAGATTGGATAAGGTCCTTTCCAACAATGAAATTCGAACGATGATTTCTGCGGTAGGGGCAGGGATTGGAGAAGAGTTTGACATCGCTAAAGCCCGCTATCATAAAATTATCATTATGACTGATGCTGACGTTGACGGTTCTCATATCCGAACACTTCTCCTGACGTTTTTTTACCGGCAGATGCCGGAAATTATCCGCCAAGGTTACTGCTTCATTGCCCAACCTCCGCTCTATCGAGTAAAAAAAGGGAAAAGAGAAGAGTACATCGAGGATGAGAAAGCATTGGAGAAAATGCTTTTAAACTTTGGAAAAGAAGATATTTCCATTAAGAGAAAAAATAGCCGTGCTTATAAAGAAAAGGAAATAGAAGAGTTGCTTAAAACAATGGAAATTTTAAAAGAACTATTTTTTATGATCAAGCGCCGGGGGCTTGAGCCTCTGCTTTATCTCTCTCGCGAGAAAAAAGGGAAATTCCCGCGGCATTGGATTAAGGAAAAAGAAAAAGAGCATTTTTTCTATAATGATGAAGAGGTTTCCAAATTTATGAAGGTTAAAGAAAAGCAACTGAATCTATCATTTAATTCTAACGGGAAAGAAAATTCAGAGGTGACTGAAATTTTTGAGGCCAAGGAGATGGAAAATCTCTTAACGAAACTGAAATCTTTGGGGATTGAACCGGCTGAATTAGATAAAAAGATATTGAGCATTATTGAAGGAAAGGAAACCATAGATTGTGCGCCGATAGAAGTTTTAGGAAAAATTAGAGAGCTGGGAAAGAAAGGGCTTTTTATTCAAAGATATAAGGGTCTTGGCGAGATGAATCCGATCCAACTATGGGAGACCACGATGAATCCTAAGTCCCGAAGATTTTTAAAGGTTACTTTAGACGACGTAGTAAAAGCTGACGAAACATTTACCATTCTGATGGGAGAAGCCATCCCACCCAGAAGAGAATTTATCCAGCAGCACGCCCTTGAAGTAAAGAATCTGGATATATAGTAGCGGTCGCATTCATGCGACTATTTTGTGCGATGGAATTGCGCTACTACAGTCTACGCTATCTTCAGTAGCAATATGCGGGAGGATTTGACTTCCTGATATTCTGACAGCAACTCGCACCGCTACAATTTTGAAATTCCGGACAACAAGTTATAAAACCACGAATTTATCGAATTTTACGAATTAGAGTAATTCGCGTTAATTCGTGGTTAGAAAAAGGAAATTCCTATGCAATTAAATTAACGCACCAAAAGCAGCAAACCTGACAGCGGTGGCATCCCGCCATTAAACCAAATATCTCTTCACTATCTCAATAGTGCTGGCAGCATTACCGGTGGACTGGGCCTTTTGTAGTTTATCCCGGTAGGCGTAGATGGATAAGGCCTTTTTCATCACGTTGGCAAAGAGTTCCCGGGATAAAGACATCGCTTTTACCGGCTCAAGCCGATAGGTAAACTGGTCCTCCCCAAACCAACCAGAGTAGCCGGTATCAATGGCCGCATAGCAGAAATCGGCTAACTTCCAATTATCCCCCGTCCCGGCAATTCTATCTTCATCATTAGAGTGGGTCTTGCTATTGTTGATGTGAAAATTAACTACCGGAACTCCGAATTTCTGCATCGCATAAAGAGTAAAGGCAGGCTCTACCGCATACATCTGCTCATGACCATAGTCAATGGCGACCCCCATATTATTCCCTCCGCATTCCTCGTTAACCATTTTTGCCACTAAAGCGGCGCAATGGGTGGTGGGAATAATCATATTGCCTTCTCTGGGTTCATGGAGTTTTGCTTCAACGCCAAATTTAAGTCCGAATTTTTTTGCTTTTTTGTTAATGCTGATGCATCCTTCAATAAATCGCTGCAGAATTTCTCCATAGTTCACCTCAAAGTTATAGTCCCAGCCATCTGAACCCGGCCAGAGCGCTACCGAAGAACAGCCAATTTCTTGGGCAATTTCTACTCCCTGCAATGCTACCGAGAGAGCATCCTTGCGGATTGTCTCGTTGCTATTGGTAATTCCGCCTAATTTCCATTTAGGATGGGTGAAGAGATTGGTATTCATATTGGTAGGAATAAGTTTGTACCGGGAGAGAGCATCCTTTGCTGCAGAGATTTTGCCGGAGTCCTTTTTAAAATTTTCATCAATAAAAACCGCTTCGTGGAATTCAATCCCTTCAATACCGGCTCTTGCTACGCGCTTAATCTGAGCAATGATTCCCGAATCAAGTTCCGGATTATATCCGGTGGTGGCAAACCGGTCCAAAAAATCTCCCGCGCACCAGTGACCGGCCGCAAAACGAAGGTCAAATTCAGCAAAGAACCGGTCAATTTTTTCTCCTTCTAAATAATCCTTATAGGTAGTTTCTAACTTCTCTAAATTCTCCCGATTAATCTTCATCTCCCTCTCCTT
>PFWI01000089.1 GCA_002791075.1 bacterium (Candidatus Ratteibacteria) CG_4_9_14_3_um_filter_41_21
ATTTTCCCTTACTTACACTATTAGATTAATTAGATAGAAAATAATGGCTAAAGAGACCATCGTCAAAGTAGAAAATCTGAAGAAATATTATTCGGTTAGACCGCAGGAAATATTTTCTAAAGTTGGCCAGGAAATAATTAAAGCGGTTGACGATGTCAGTTTTGAAATCAGGAAAGGCGAGATTTTGGGGTTGGTGGGAGAAAGCGGCTGCGGGAAGACAACCCTGGGCAAATTACTTTTGAAATTAATAGAACCTGATGAAGGCAGGGTTTATTATCAGGAGAAAAACTTTCTCTCTCTGCCGGCAAAGAAATTACGCCGGATGCGCCGGGAGCTCCAGATCATCTTCCAGGACCCTTATAAATCCCTTAATCCCCGAATGCGGATAGCAGAGATTGTCTCCGAGCCTCTAATTGTTCACCATTTATGGAAGAATAAAGAAAGGGAAAGAGTAAAGGAATTATTAAAACTGGTGGGGTTGCCGGCTGGCTCAATGGATAATTTTCCCCATCAGTTTTCCGGAGGAGAACGCCAGAGAATCAATATTGCCCGGGCCCTTGCCACTAACCCTGAGTTTGTTATCTGCGATGAGGCTGTGAGCAGCTTAGACGTCTCAATTTCCGCTCAGATTCTAAATTTGCTAAGAGAACTCCAGAGGAAATTTTCTCTCACTTATCTCTTTATCTCCCATGACCTCTCGGTGGTGGGATACTTCTGCGATAGAGTTATGGTGATGGAAAAAGGAAAGATTGTTGAAGTAGAGAAGACCGAGAAATTATACCAAAATCCCTCTCACTCCTATACCAGGACTCTTTTTTCCTCCATCCCGAAGATTAAGAAAAACTTACCTTTGGAGAAGGGGCATGGCCAGGAGAACTAAGCCGCTTACCAGAAATACCAGGCCCAAAATTGCCCATAAATCCGATAGACTTTCTCTCTCTTTATAACTAATCTTGGGTCTGGTGGAGAGAAAGAATCCGCCGATCAGCAAAACAATTCCAAATATTACTCTGACCATAAATAACCTCCCGCAAAGTCATTGCGAGCGAGATCCCTCGCTTGTCATTGCGACCACGAGCGAAGCGTGGTGGGAAGCAATCTCACGGGATTGCCACGCTCATTTCATTCACTCGCAATGACAATCTTTCGTAGTTCCTTGGCTTTTTCTTCCGGGATAGTGTCATTAATAAATGTGCCTGTTCCGGATTCGCATCCGGCTAAGTATTTCAATTTTCCCGGGGCACGATAGGGAGGGTAAAACTCAAGATGAAAATGGTAATAGGGGTAATCCTTCCCGTCGGTCGGTTTCTGATGCATCACCATAATGTAGGGAAATGAGATACTAAAGAGAGCGTCATACTTCAAAAGGACCTTTTTTAGGATTTTGGCAAGGTCTTTTCCCTCGTCCGCACTTAATTCCATAAGAGAAGATTTATGAGCTCTTGAAAGAATATGAACCTCATAGCACCAGCGCGCGAAGAAAGGGACAATGGCGATAAAATTTTTATTCTGCGCAATAATCCTTTTGGCTTTTGATTTCAATTCTTCCTTAATAATGTCGCAGAAGAGGCAGCGGTTGTTTTTTCTAAAATATTTCCTGCTGGAATTGAGTTCCTTTTTGATTCTGGGAGGGATATAGGGGAAAGCATAGATTTGGCCATGAGGATGGGTTAAAGTAACTCCAATCTCTTCTCCCTTATTCTCAAAGATAAAAACGTACTTAATAAAGGAGAATTTTCCTAATGCATCGTAACGGTCAGCCCAGACCTCAATCAAGTGAATAATTTCATTCAAACTTAAATCGGTAAGAGTAAGATTGTGTTTTGGCGAATAGCAGATTACTTCGCAGATACCTTTCCCTGGTCTTTTTTGAAAACAAAGGTCTTTTTGCGGGGAAATTTTAGCAGGTCTGGTCTCAAAAGAAGGGAATTTATTCTCAAATACCACAATTTCATAATTGTCACGCGGGATTTCAGTAGCGAATTTTTGCTTCTTTTTGGTCGGGCAAAGAGGGCAATAGTCTTTTGGCGGGAAGAACGTTCTTTCCAAACGATGGGAGGCAATCACCACCCATTCCTCTAAAAAAGGGTCCCAGCGTAACTCACTCATTTTTTCTTTCTCTTGCTCTTTTTCTTCTGGGGCCAGTCATAGTAGATTAAGTATCTTCCATCCTCTTTAATGATTTTCGTTTTCTTCATTCTCTCCAATCTTAAAACCCAATTGCTTTCACCACTTCCTTTAGGGAAGCAGGAAAAGAGGGAAGGGGAGCGGAATTCTTAATCGCGAAGTCCGGGTCCTTTAAACCATGGCCGGTAAGGGTGCAAACCGCCGTTGCCCCTTCTTTATTAAAATAACCGTTTTTCTTCAATTTAATAAGGCCGGCGAGGGAGGCGGCTGAGGCCGGTTCCGCAAAAATACCCTCCTTTGAGGCTAAAATCTTATAGGCATCCGTAATCTCTTCATCACTTACCATCTCAATGAGTCCGAAGGATTTGTCTCTGGCTTTTTCTGCTTTTTTCCAACTGGCCGGATTGCCGATTTTGATCGCGGTAGCAATGGTCTCCG
>PFWI01000259.1 GCA_002791075.1 bacterium (Candidatus Ratteibacteria) CG_4_9_14_3_um_filter_41_21
ATTAAAAATAGATAAACTAATGACTAAATTTAATTTTGCTCAATCATTAAAAGCAAATTTGGAAGCCAACTTACTTACAGAGGATAAGGATTGGAACATAAAAGGATTTATAGATGTTCATAAGAATATTTATCCCATTTCTTTAGACACTAAACTTCTTTCTAAGATTTTAGAATTAACAACTATTCCCATAGTGACTTCCTTCGCCAAAAAATATCGGTTAAAGGTTTATCTTGCCCAACACCAACTGCAATATCCTGACATAACTTTGGAAGGAGCCGAGATAAAAAATAAGAAATACGCGGCAGATATTAAAACAACCTATAGAGTTGGGGGTAAACTTAAGGGCGGTTTCACTCTCGGCTCTTTTCGGGGAAGTTTGAGAAGTCCGCTTTCTACCAGGTACAGCAGATTCCCATATTCACAATATGCCAAACATTGGATTTTAGGTATCATTTATACTCGCAAAAAGGAAATAGAGCAAAAAAGGATTTATTCTCTTGATGATTTGCCTAATATCAATTCGGTTATTACCGATTTAGAAATTATTCTCCAGGAGAAATATAGAATTGCTAATTATGTCCCGGGAAGCGGAAATACCGCTAACATTGGCTCCGTTGCAAATATTGAAATGTTGAGAAATGGAACTGGTCCCTTCGCTAAATACGGAGATAAAGTCTTCCAAGATTATTGGGTAAATTACTTGAGAAGGGAAGATGCTGAAAGGCAAGGCATCCGAAGGCCTTACCGAAATTTAAATGAATATTTTGCCTGGAAGAAGAAACCTAAAGGTTAACAATTTTATTCAATTAATGATATTACTTAGCGACAAAAAGCAATTCCTCAGAGCCATTATTGCTTAACACATATTTATAATCTTTTCTTTTTACCTCTTCCACCTCTCGTTTATATTTCTTTAGAAGCGCCATAATTTCTACACCCGAGGGAATTCCATTGCTTCGATAGGATACAACTAAGATGCTATCCTTAAATTTATTAAAAAGTCTATCAAAAGCGTTGTGGATAAGATCCTTACCTGTCCAAACTGACTTCTTATGTTCCAGAGATTTATGTTTACTTCTGTAATTAATTAAATTGCCCCATTGATTATAGTTCAATATCCCTTCCAGAAAATGGTAAAACTCGAAATAATCTACTCCCACTCCCTTAGAAGAGATATAAGGTGTATCAATATAAACCAAATCATATTGACCTTCTATATCAAAAACATCAAGATTAAAAGCCTTTTCTTTCTTCCCATTGGAAAATATGCTCTCATTTGCCTCTTCAGCAAAACGGACAAAGTGCACCGGAAAAGGAGTATCCCAGGTTATCTTATTGCCAAAACTCCTTTTTACATTAGCCATACGTATGTAAAGGTTCTTGCGATGAAACAGATTATAGGGTCGTTTTATAATACAGGATTGGAAAAGAGCATAGTAAGCCAGTGCTTTTTTATAGATGTTGTCTAATAACTCTATATTTTTAATAACCATATCCAACCAGGCATTTTCCTCGTCGGTAAAGTAAATATCCCGGAATGTTTCTTGAATAAAAGCAGGATATTTTATATCAGGATGCTTTTCGAGTAATAATCTTAAATCTTCGGAGGTTAAGGTCTGATGGTCATTTTCAATCAATGCTAAGCCTATGTAATAATTAGATTTTAAGATGTCATTATAGAATACCTGTTTACCTTTGGTCTTAAACATATAGGCAACACAGCCTGTTCCTCCAAAAGCATCCAGGGCACTCCTGAAATCAAGATGTTTTATGTTTTGCCATATCCACTCTACCAATTTCAATTTACTACCTTGATACCTGGTTGAAGGGAATTGAAAGGTAACCGAAGGCTGTTCAATCTCGGGAAAGGAAAGGGTTGTCTGGAAAAATTTAAAGCCTAATTTACCCTTTGCTTTTAAATGTTTCCTTATCTCCTCCAGAGGCAGATACTGAGCCTGAAGTTGCCTGATGGCGGACACAGTGTTCAGAGATTCTTCCGAAAAAAGCCTATACCCGGAGGGAGTTACCTTCTGGGGGCGGATAAGTTCTTTATTTACATAATAATTAACGGTGCTGACTGGCATCCTTGCTTTTTTAGCAAATTCCCCAATCTTATAAACCCTTTTTCTCTCCATCAAAAATAAATAAGTTAAGTTTTCCTGAAATAATATTTTACTCTTTTCTTAAACCTTGGCATGGCGTATAACTACTAACAGACGCATTACTGCGTTTATCCTACCAAAATGGCATAATATCCGCAGTACTGCGGATATTTCTTACTGTTTAGTCATTTTTAAGGCTAAATTGTCTATGAGTAGCAAAACTATGGCGCTTACTGCTTGGTCATGATAAGCCCTTGTCAATTATCACCCAGTATAAAGTTATACTTCTTAGTTCCTATTCTAATTATACCTACAAAAAGGCAGTCTGTCAATTGGCCGAGCAAGCTCGGCAACTACATTTTTGTTTATGTAGTGGCAAAGATTGCTTTGCATTATTATAGTCGAGCAATCTCGA